>JAMPFC010000035.1 GCA_023664685.1 Roseburia sp.
GCCTGATATACGCTTTCTAATTTAATCCGTTTCATATTCGGACAAAACTGGCGATGCCCCACTGAATAAAATTTCTTTTCCGGATTTTTCATCTGCAGCTCATAAAAAATCCCCATCTCCGTGCAAATGATAAATTCATGGCATTCCGACATTGACGCAAATTCAATGATCTCAGATGTGCTTCCTATAAAATCCGCCTCTGCCAACACATCCCCTGTACACTCTGGATGCGCCAAAACCAACGCATCCGGTTTCATTTCCTTTGCTTTTACTACTTCTTCCCTGTGAATGCTTGTATGCACATGACAAAATCCATCATGAAAGATAAAATTTTTATCCGGCAGCTGCTTTGCCACATAATGTCCAAGATTATTATCCGGAATAAAAAAAATATTTTTGTTGGAAAGTTTCCCAACGATCCTGACTGCATTGGAAGACGTGACGCAAACATCGGATTCTGCTTTCACCCGGGCGGTTGAATTTACATAACATACCACAGCAACATCCGGACATGTTTCACGGACTTCGCGGATTTTTTCCAAATCTACCATATGCGCCATCGGACAGTCGGCATACTGATCCGCCATGACAACTTTCTTTTTAGGATTTAAGATTTTTGCACTTTCACCCATAAAAGATACCCCACAGAAAATAATCACATCCGCCGGTACTTCCGCCGCCTTTTGAGCCAAAAAATAGGAATCCCCTACAAAATCCGCGATTTCCTGTACCTTACCATCCACATAATAGTGGGCTAGGATGACTGCGTTCTTTTCCTTTTTTAATTGTGCGATCTGCAGCTTCAACTGTTCATCCATGAAAATCTTCCTCCGTTTTTAGTATGATAATACTATTTTCCTAGTATGTCAATAGGTATATAGGATTTTGTTGAATTTTGCCTGAAATTACGCTATAATCAATAATTATCAATGACTGGAGGAATCCCCTATGATTTCAACAAAAGCACGGTATGCACTCAGGGTAATGATCGAGCTTGCAGAATATAGTGAAAACGAATATATCCCATTAAAAGAAATTGCTTCCCGGCAGGAAATTTCCGAGAAATATTTAGAAATCATCATAAAAATACTTGTGAAAGCAAAATTCGTGAAAGGACTTCGCGGCAAAGGGGGCGGATATATGCTTACCCGCCCCCCGAAAGATTATCTTGTCGGAGAAATCATTGAACTGACAGAAGGTTCCTTAGCACCGGTTGCCTGTCTGCTGCCTGATGCAGAAACCTGTCTGCGTAAAGATCAGTGCATTACCCTTCCCATGTGGCAGAAATACCACGCACTTATCCATGATTTCTTTTATCATATTACATTGGAAGATCTGGTGAAAGGCAACATTTAAAGCCGGCTCAAAAACAGGTGACGATCTTTTCACGCTGCCGCATTTCCCGCCTTTACTCTGGAATACGCCAGTCCCACACCGATCAGTGCCACACCGAATAAAAGCTCGATCCCAAGTCCTGTCCAGAGTTCCCCCAAAGCTTCTCCCGCCACGTAGTGGTCGATAAAATCTGCGGATGTGATATACCAGTATGCCGGAAGAAAATGTGCTACCCGGATCAGTCCATCGCCCAGAAACTCAATCGGCACAAAAATACCGCAGATAAAACACATTCCAAGAGCGACAACATTGGAGATCATAGTGAGTATGTGATCCTTTTTTACCACCTGTCCCAAGAAAAATACAAAGCCTAATGAAACGATCACAAAACAAACCATATTCAGGCAGTACAAAAGTCCCTGAAAACTAAAGACAGCTGTTCCGGTTCCCGTCATCACCATTAGGCAGTACAACAGGCATGCGCCAAGCCCCGCTGTCACCACGCCCGCAAATAACTGGAAGTTCGTCCGGGTCAGGGAATATGCAGAACACGCATTCCTCTCCCTCACATCTTTTTTATGAAACACAATCAGGATCGGCCCGATCCCCACGACGCAGATCGACAGTATGATATATGGAAGATAAGCAAAATAATAATACAACCGGCTGTGAGTACTTCCCCCGCTTGTCTGTGCCATCGAGACCGATATTGTCTTTCCACAGGTCTCCTCTGCTTTTTTCAGCGCCTCCTCTGCCGAAAATCCTCCGGTTATATAACTTCTCACCAGAGACACATAGTTATTTATCATCCCTTTGAACGTCTCACCGTAAATCGTTCCGGGAATCGTCGTCAACTCCGGTTTTTTTATCTCCCCCGCCTGCGCCATCGAATCACCAAATCCTTTGGGAATCCGGATCGCACAACTGATATTTCGGTTATAAAGTTCATCTTGAATCGTTTCGTTGTCATCTTGGATATCCGCCATCTCATAGTTAGCGGAAAGATACCTGCTAAGGCTTTCGCTGTATTCTGAGTGGTCTTCATCAAACAATGCGACTACATAATCCGAAGCCTCAAAAGCATCCTGCACTGGGTCACCTGCCTGACTGGATATGATGCTTGCGATGCCCAGAAAAATACAGAGGTACATGATGATCTGTCCCTTTTGCTTACTTAATATGCGGAAAAAAATCTTATAGACTTGCATAACGGCTCCTCCTTACCATAAGATAACTTATAACTGCCAGTACCACTGCCTCGATTCCCAAAAGAAGCATATTCTGCGCAAACCGATCATACGTATCATAAATATTTAGTGCATAAAAGGAATCGCAAATAAGCGCCGCCGGGTTGATATCATTGATCACCGGTACTGAGTGTTCGATCAGATCCTTGATCCCCGACGCCATCAGATCGCTCAGCGCACAAAGCAAAAGATTGACTCCTGTCAATATCCCGATCTTCATCCCCTCGCCGGCACGCGGCAGAGAACCGACAAATATCCCAAACATAATGCCATAACTTGTTCCCACGAAAAGCAGAAGCAAAATAGCGGGAATCTTATCCCCCAGATCAAGTCCGAGTACAAGCTTCATATATACGAGCAGGACGCAGACGATGCAGTACTGCAAAAGCTCACAGGCGAGAAAATCGACAAGGATATTTTTCATCTTGTGGACAGGCACGATATTTCTCCGCTGTCCCAAAACAGACACATTTGCCTGTATCTTCTGCGCCTTGTCGCACCCCGCATAACTGGCGAACAGACAGGTCATGGCAAAGATGGCATAGAAATAATTTATGACATTATCCTGATTTCCGCCCGATGAATTTACTTCATCGTAATACTCCTGCTGCGAAGAAAGCGCCATCACGGTCTGCATGATCTTCTCCGGATGAACCTCCGCTACATCTGTGATCGTCTGCTTATACTGCATAAGCTGCTCGAGCAGCATTTTCAAAAAAGTCTGCTCCATCCCGTTCTCGTTCACCTTCAAAGAAAATTCATCTCCGGCGAAAATGATTCCCTGAACCTCTTCCTTTTCAAGCAGCTTTTCCGCTTCCTCTTCTGATGTCTTTTTGATGCTTAGAAGCTGGCCCTCGCCTTCTCCGGACACAGCTCCGAGCATCGTATCCATGATCGGATCCTCCTTTTCCTGCACAACCGCCACCGGAACCGCATGGAACTGCTCTGTCGTCTCGAACAGATTGCTGAACGCAAAGTACATAAATGTACACAGTGCGATCGGGAAAACCCACGTCCAGAACACAACCTCCTTAGTCCGGAGCAGGGACTTAAAACCATATTTAAAAAGATGTCCAAACATATCGATCCCCCTCTTTTTAGTCTCTCAGTTCTTTTCCAGTAATTTCCAAGAAAACATCGTTCAGTGTCGGAAGCTCCGTGTATACCCTGCCGAAAGAAACATTCTTCTCGCGGAAATATTCCAGTACATGGATCAGGTTATGGGCGCCCCCGCTGAAACGGATGCAGAGACTGTCCTCCTCATACTTTACTTCGTACGCATGCTCCAGTTCCCCAAGTTCCTTCTCCTGCTCTTCGGTCAGCCCCGGCACTTCCACCGTGATGGTCTCTGTATTCTTGATCATCTTTTTGAGTTCTTCCTTCGTGCCGATCGCGAGGTTCTGTCCCTTATCCATAATCGCGATCCGGGTACAAATCTGCTCTACCTCTTCCATATAATGTGAAGTATAAATGATCGTTGCCCCGTTTTTATTTAATTCCACGATTCCCTCGAGAATCTTGTTCCGGCTCTGAGGGTCAACCGCCACAGTCGGCTCATCAAAGAAGATCAGCTTTGGTTTATGCGCGATCCCACAGGCAATGTTCAAACGCCTGAGAAGCCCTCCCGAAAGCTTTTTTGGATAAAATTTGCGGAACTCCTCCAGTCCCACAAACTGGATCGCCTCCTCCACATACTGCTTCCTCGTCGCCTTATCTTCGATATACAGCCCGCAGAAATAATCGATATTTTCATAAACCGTCAGTTCATCAAAGACTGCCACATTCTGCAAAACGACGCCGATTTCTTTTTTGCTGTCATACGAATCCGGCTGCATTTCTTTTCCAAATACCTGTATCGTTCCCTTGTCATATTTTAAAAGGGAAAGGATGCAGCTGATCGCTGTCGTCTTACCCGAACCATTCGGGCCGAGCAGGCCAAAAATCTCCCCCTCCTCAATCCTCAGATTAAAGTGATCCAATGCTACAAGCTCTTTGTAACGCTTCACCAGATTTTCTACTTCTACTACTGCTGCCATATGTTGATTCCTCCTCCTTATCCGGAACTCCTTGAAAATGGAATATTTCTCCTGTTATACTTCTATCTTAATACATAAATGACTTTTTAACCAGTGAATATTTTCATTTGTTTATGTGACAAATGTCATCTGGTAAAATTATGTGGCAACCGGAATATTTTCGCCTCGGGCCCGCTTTCGCTAGATAAACACGTAGCGGTACTAAAGGCTGCAAGGTGCATTTTTGCACCTTATACGCAGCCTAAGAACCGACGGTTTATAAGGCCCTCATCTGAAAATATTCCGGTTGCCACGCAAAGTTTACTCATTTAAAGAACTGTAGTTATTGAAAATTGATCCAAAATGGATTTCCGTGATTGTGGGTAAATTCTCATTGACAAATCGTCATCTGTCACATTATACTTAGCTAAAACAAAGGCGAAAGGAGAAGGCTCTTGCGGGACTTAATAAACAAACTCTTCCTTTTCATAATCTGCAGTTATATCCTCCGGTACACCGGACTGGATGCGGATTATATCATCAACCTTTTAGCTGCGCTCGCCCTCTCGTCGCTTTGCACATATTATGAACATACAAAGCAAACCGGCATCCTTCTCGGGCTGTACTGCCTGCTCTGCCTATTGGGGGCGGCTTCCGGCATATATCTTCCCCTGATGCTGTACGACGGTTTGTTTTTTCACCATCCGCTCTCCCTTGCCGCAATTTGTGCCGCCGGATTTTTCACTTTATGGAAACTGCCGCACTCCCTTATTTTCCCTTATATCATCATCTTTGCAGGGAGTGCCTTTTTGTGCCTTTATTCCCGGCAGATCAAGGAACTCCTGCACCGCCTCCATCTGGAGAGGGACGAGAGCCGCGAAAATGCAATCCTCATGCGGGAGCGCAATCAAGCTCTCCGGGAAAAACAGGACTATGAAATCCACGTCGCCACTCTTTCGGAGCGAAACCGGATCGCAAGGGAAATCCATGACAATGTCGGTCATATGCTGACGCGCTCAATCCTACAGACCGGCGCGCTTCGCGTAATCAATAAAGACCCGGCGCTCAAAAGTGCGCTCACAGAGCTTGGCGACACGCTGAATACTGCTATGGACAGCATCCGCACGAGTGTCCATGATCTGCACGATGAAGCCATTGACCTGCATGATGTACTGGAAGATCTCATCTCCCGTGTGCAGTCTCCCACGATCCGTCTGGAATATGATATCAATAACCCGCTTCCGCAGGATGTGAAATACGCTTTTATCTCCATTGTAAAGGAAGCGATAACCAATATGCAAAAACACAGCGACGCCAACACCGCACAAATCACGGTACGCGAGCATCCCGGCTTTTACCATCTCCAGATCCGGGACAATGGTTCTGCCAAATCTTCCCCGGAAAGCGGAAGCGGCATCGGACTCACGAATATGAAAGAGCGGGTACTGGCACTAGGCGGAACGATCCGCTTCTCCACCGACAACGGATTTGGTATCAATATATCGATCATGCGTTAAAAGGAAAGGACAAAGGTTATGAAAGTACTGATCATTGATGATGACAATTTAGTCTCTCTCTCACTCAAAACAATTTTGGAAGCAAGCGACGAAATACAAGTCGCAGGAATCGGAAATGATGGCACGGATGCCATAGAATTGTATGAAAAACATCAGCCGGATGTCCTCCTTATGGATATCCAGATGAAAAATCTGTCCGGACTGGACGCCGCAAAAGAAATCCTGCAAAAACATCCGGACGCTAAAATCCTGTTTCTAACTACATTTTCGGATGATGAATACATCGTAAAAGCTCTTCACATCGGAGCAAAAGGCTATATCTTAAAGCAAAATTTCGAGAGCATCGTCCCCGCCCTGATCGCAGTACATGGCGGTCAGACCGTCTTCGGGGAAACGATCACTGACAAACTCCCGACGCTGATCAAAAGTCCGGCTGCCGCATTTGATCCCAGCAAGTATAATCTCACGGAAAAAGAGATGGAGCTGATCGAACTCGTCGCAGAGGGCTTTAACAACCGGGAAATTGCGGAAAAATCATATCTCAGCGAGGGGACGGTGCGCAATTATCTCAGTACAATCCTTGAAAAATTGGAGCTGCGCGACCGCACCCAGTTAGCTGTGTTTTATTATCGGGAATGCCAATAGGATGGGGAAGGGCAGCATTTACTCGACGCCCAACACCGTATAATCCTGACCCTCTACTGCCTTTTTCAGCACGTCATCTGCCACATCTGCTTTCAGGGAAACTTCTGCAGTTCCCTTCTCGTGGCTCACCTCAGCGCTTTCAACTCCGTCCAGTGCCTCAAGGCATTTCTTTACCCTCGCCTCGCAGTGGCCACACATCATTCCCTCGATTTTTAATGTCTTTTTCATCTTCTTTTTCTCCTTTCTGTTTTCTTTTTTTCTGTCTCGTTTTGTACTCCGCAGATCAAGAAAATTGAGCCGCAGTGCATTGCTTACGACGCAAAAACTGGAAAGTCCCATCGCCGCAGCGCCAAACATCGGATTTAACTGCCATCCGAACAGCGGAATCCAGACCCCCGCTGCCAGAGGAATGCCGATCACATTATAAATAAATGCCCAGAACAGATTTTCATGGATATTTCTCAGCACTCTCCGGCTCAGGCGTATCGCTGCCGGCACATCCAAAAGCTGGCTCTTCATCAGCACCACATCAGCCGCATCTACTGCTACATCCGTCCCGGCGCCGATTGCGATTCCGATATCCGCCCTTGTAAGAGCGGGTGCGTCATTGATCCCGTCCCCGACCATGATCACTCGTCCATCGGCAGAAAGCTTGCGCACTTCATTTTCTTTGCCCTCCGGCAGCACCCCGGCGATGATCTCATCCACTCCTGCCTGCCGCCCGATCGCTTCTGCTGTCTTTGCATTGTCGCCGGTCAGCATCACAACCCGAAGTCCCATGCCTTTTAGCTCACTGACCGCCTGCGGACTGTCCTTCTTGATCACATCCGCCACAGCGATACAGCCGAGCAGACGCTTATCCTTTGCAAAATAGAGCGGCGTTTTTCCCTCACCGGAAAACTCGTCTCCCATCTCTTTTACATCCGATGGAATAGGGGCGAACTGCTCGATAAATTCATATTTTCCACCGGCGATCTGTTCGCTTCCGATCATCCCACGCAGTCCGTTTCCAGCCACCGCCCGAAAGTCGGAAACCTCCTCGGCCTTCATTCCATGATTGTCTCCGTATTCGATCACCGCCCTTGCAAGCGGATGTTCGCTTTTACTCTCCAACGCATAAGCTGCCCGTAGAAGCTCCTCCTCGCCGGCTCCAAGTCCCGCACGCACATCTGTCACCTTCGGCTCGCCAAGTGTGATCGTCCCTGTCTTGTCAAGCACGATGATCTGTGCCTTCCCGGTCTCCTCTAACGACACCGCTGTCTTAAACAAAATCCCATTTTTGGCACCCATGCCATTTCCAACCATGATCGCAACCGGCGTAGCCAGTCCGAGCGCACATGGGCAGCTGATGACAAGCACGGAGATCCCTCGCGCAAGCGCATAACCAAATGTCTGTCCTGTCAAGATCCAGACGAGGATCGAAAGGGCCGCAATACCGATGACAACCGGCACAAACACCCCGGATACCCGGTCTGCAACTTTTGCGATCGGTGCTTTCGTCGCCGCGGCATCGCTCACCATCTGAATGATCTGGGAAAGCGTGGTATCCTCTCCGACACGCTCCGCCTCACATGTGAGAAAACCATCCTGATTGATCGTGGCAGCCGAGACCAGATCCCCTTTCTCCTTATCCACCGGCACGCTTTCCCCGGTAAGCGCCGCCTCATTGATCGAACCATTTCCTTCTAAGATGATTCCGTCCACCGGCACACTTTCTCCCGGACGCACTACAAAAATGTCTCCTTTTTTTACCTGTGACACCGGAACCTCACGTTCCTCACCATCCACTACGATCACCGCATTTTTCGGGGCAAGCCGCATCAGGCTTTTCAGGGCGTCGGTTGTTCTTCCTTTCGAGCGCGCCTCTAACATTTTTCCGACCGTGATCAGCGTCAGGATCGTTGCCGCCGACTCAAAATAAAATTCATGCATATACCGGTGCATTCCCGCCGAATCTCCTGCCATCTGTGCATACGACATGCCAAACAGGGCATATACACTATAGACAAACGCCGCACCGGAACCAAGCGCCACCAGTGTATCCATATTGGGCGCCCGGTGCAAAAGCCCCCGAAAACCGCTGACAAAAAACCGCTGGTTGATGACCATGATCACGATCGTAAGCAAAAGCTGGATCAGGCCGATTGCCATAT
The DNA here is from genome assembly GCA_023664685.1 of Roseburia sp. Lineage (GTDB taxonomy): Bacteria > Bacillota > Clostridia > Lachnospirales > Lachnospiraceae > Eubacterium_F. Next base: position 8,913 of record JAMPFC010000035.1, read on the forward strand.
GGTTCTTTTCGAGAATGTCCGGCAGCGGCCATCCCCACATCATATTTCCCATAGAAATATACATCAATACAACAAGAAATATCACGGAGGCGATCAGGCGCTTTTTTAAGAGCGGCGTGTCATGATCCTCAAGAGCTTCCGCCATATCGCCGGATGCATCCCCGCCGACGCCTCCGCCGGAAACACCCCCGGCGCCTTCTGCCGCTCCGCCACGCTGGGCATGATACCCCGCATCCTCCACTGCTTTTATGATTTCCTGCGGTGCAGCACTGCCTTTAACTCCCATCGAGTTTGTCAGCAGGCTGACGGATACCGATTCCACGCCGGGAACCTTACTGACCGCTTTTTCCACCCGCGAACTGCATGCCGCACAACTCATACCCGTCACACGATACTGTTCTATGATTCCCTTATTTTCACTCATCCTGTTTTCTCATCTCCTTATATTTCCTGACAAACGCATTGTATTATTTCATCAACTTCTGCAGTGTCCCCACAAGCTCTTCGATCGTCTCATCCTTCCCCTCCCGGATGTCATTTGCCACACAGGTACGGATATGATCCGCCATCAAAACTTTATTAAAACTGTTTAACGCCGCCGTAATCGCTGACACCTGAGTAAGAATATCGACACAATACGCATCTTTTTCTACCATTTTTTCCACGCCGCGCACCTGTCCCTCGATCCGCTTCAGCCGGTTCAAAAGCTCCCTGTATTCCTTTTCACTCCGCTCTTTCTTCTTGCTGACACAATTACACTCTTTTTCCATTTATTGTTCTCCATTCTCGCAGGATGTATTCAAGAATATGTACAGTCAGGGTTCAAATTGACACCGCCAATCGAACTCTGCATTTATGATTATATACCCCCTTGGGGTATATGTCAAGACCTCATGATATCTTCTTTGATCTCATTGATCTGCATCCGTTCCTCGTCTGAAAGCATATCCGCCCTTCTCCCCTGACAATATGCCAGTTTCCGCTCTTCAAGCGTCTCTTTCACATAATCTCCCGCCCATGAACCAGCGAAACCTCTTGCAGTCAACATCAAAACAAGATTATCAAAAACACTGAGATCATCGATAAATAATTTTTTCATATCACAGTTCTCCAGATGCTCAGATACCCGCTTGTGGTAATTCCGATTCACAACCCTTGACAGGACAGCACCGGACAGGCAGACCACGAACTGAACCCCGAACACCACAAGCAGCATGATATAATGAAGCTCCCAAAAACTCTCCTCATTATGGGGCAGAAAATAAGCCGCCAATGATAAAAGAAATGCAAGAGGCAGGCAATAAAAGGATGCGCAGAAATACCGGTTATAATAGCGTCTGTAACTGTTTATATACATCAGATACGCAAAATCACGTTTGCTCTTCTTTAAGACCACAGAAATCCACACTACAAAATAGATGACACATGCCAGTGACATAGCCAATACTTTTATCACCCGGTCTCTGCTCTCCGTCCAATATGCCGGATTTGCTTTTTTCAGGATATCGGCGGCCGGATATGTTTTCCCATTTTCTGGAAATAGTTTTTGTAATTCACTTACCTGATCTGCCGCCGCATGAAAGAAAATACCAGAAGATCTCACATACCATTCCGGATTCTGGATCTCGATCCGGGGATTTAAAAAACAATGCATGATCTGCTCACCGTACTGCCCCTCCCAGAACATTGACGTTTCAACACGGTTGCTCATCGTAACACTTCCCACTGGCTGCCGGAAAAAAATCTCATCCTGCTTCATGATCCCCACCACTTCGCACTCAATCGTTTTTACCGGCGACGGTTTCCCATAAAAGGAACTCGTGTTGTATATTTTTATTTCTATCGTGGAGTCGACCGGATGGCTGTACTCCATATCTTTTGATACGATGACTTCATTTGCATTTACCGCCGAAAAATCAGTCCCTTTTTCCAATGGATAATCAAACATCTCCCACGCACGTTCGGAACAACTAAATACATCATATCCCTCAAAAGAATTTACATGTTTTACATCCAGATTTTCAAAATGTTTTTTGATATATTCATCCGCCGCATCTGACTTTTCTGCCATGATATCACTGGCATAATAATACCACCCCTCTCCCATTCTCCTGAGGGGCCTCCACTTATTATTATTCGCCTGAATATACAACATGCTGTAAAATGCATACATCCCAACAACAGCCAGCATAAGTATAAATACAAGATACGCCAGTCTGTTTTTTTGGCGGATCAGTTTTATTATTTTTCTATATTTCATATAATTTTTCATCCTTGATCTGGTATACCCGGTCGGATAACCGGGCGATTTCTTTCCTTACCCTTTGCTTTCTTCTCAGCCTCTTTTATCGTTTGCAGATAGGCATCTTCTACGGGAGAAAGATTCTGCACAATATATTTCTGATATTCCTGCTTTGCTTTTTCCATTGCCATTGTATGGCTTACTTTGCCCGCATCAATCAGCAAGTTTTCGCCTGTTGTTTTCAATACATTATCCAAATGTTCTACATAATCGCTCATATACATAGGGTTATGTCTCATCGCCTGTATTTCCGCAAAATCAAAATATCCGGAAACAAGATTATTTAATATTTTAATTTCATCCTCCGTAAGATAATTTTTCGCAATACTGATATCCTTTGCGGTAGGAAAATCACCACTAAAAGTTGTCAATCCCATAAATGGCTTCCCTGCATCTGCTCTTTCATATATAACTTCTGCGGCAGTGTGTCCATGTGCGGCATAATGAAGTTTGTTTTGAACCATTTTGAAAAAAGCAATGGATTCGGCACTCTTTGGATCATAATCAACACTTGTGGCATAAAGATCAAGCACCTGTCGATACATCACTTTTTCAGAGGAACGGATATCTCGGATGCGGTCTAACAGTTCTTTCCAATAATTCCCGCCGCCAAGATTTTTCAGACGCTCATCATCCATTGTAAAGCCTTTTATCATATATTCTTTCAGACGTTCCGTTGCCCATCTGCGAAAATTAGTAGCAATCTTAGACTTCACGCGATAGCCAAGCGAAATAATCATGTCAAGGTTATAATGTGGCAATTCTCTCTCAACTTTTCTAGAACCCTCCAATCGAACCTGTCGGAATTTCCGACAAGTTGACTCTTCGTCCAATTCACCTTCTTGATAAATATGACCGATGTGTTCTACAATATTTGTCCTTGAAGATTGAAAAAGTTCTGCCATTTGTGCCTGTGTCAACCACACCGTTTCATCTATAAAACGCACATCTATTTTCGTAGCACCATCGTCTGTCTGGTAAATGATAACCTCTCCCTGAGAATTTTCTTCTCTTCCTTTATCCACTGCAATCCCCTTTCTAAACTAACCATTTCTAATTGGGTTACATCTTGTAACTCAATTCAAACTAATATCTCTGTTTTATTAAGTTAAGTATAACATAAAATAATCAAAAATTTTTAAAAACTTCATAAGTTAGCACGAAAAATCGCAATCTCACATAGTCTCAAAAATCAATAATAATATGAGACATATCAATATACTAATTTTCGTGGTACTATATATAGATGCCAGAGTCCCGAACGATTCGTTTCAAAAAAACAAAAAAACTCTGGATACAAATTCTTAATCATTTATAAGTTTGGAGGAAAAGACAATGAAACAAAGAAAATCATTACTATTCATGATCTGTTTCGCAGCACTTTTGTTGGGAATCTTTTCAACAAGCACTGCATCTGCTGCGCCCAAAGTGTCGTCTATAAAATTAGACAAGACACTCCATGTCATGAAAAAAGGAGAACACTTTACTCTAAAAGCCAAGGTGTCGCCAAGCACTGCAAAACGAAATGTATGGTGGAAAAGCAGTAATCCCAAAGTAGCAGTAGTTGATAGAAGCGGTTTGGTAAGGGCAAGACAAAAGGGAACCACTACCATCACTATATTTTCAGGCTCGAAAAAAAGCACCTGCAAAATACTAGTTGGGATACCAGTAAAAAAATTAACACCGGACAAAAACACCGTTTCCTTGACAGCAGGAAGCAACACAAAATTAAAAGTAAACATATCCCCAAAGACAGCAAGTATTAAATCCTTACAGTATTCATCTCAAAACAAAAAAATTGCTACTGTCAGCAAACAGGGAATGGTTAAGGGAATTTCTTCGGGAGCAACATGGATCACCGCACGCAGTAAAGATGGTCACAATAAAAGTACCCGGGTAAAGATAAAAGTAAATCCTAAAACATCAAAAAAGGCGACGGATCCTGCGGTTAATCTAACTGTTCATCCAATCATTAACATTACGTTAGATCCATCTGCTAATACCGCCGGAGCCGCAACGTCCCCCACGAACAATACAAATATAACCAGTATTTCCTTATCTGATACTGAAAAATCTCTCAATATAAATGAGACAGCAAAGTTAACTGCTTCTGTGAGTCCGGCAAACGCAACAAATACAGAAATTGTCTGGGAATCTTCTAATCCAGATGTTGCAACTGTTTCCGATACTGGCTCCGTTACTCCAGAAGGAGAAGGTACAACAGAAATTTCTGTATCACCCAAAAACGGAACTTGTAGCGCCAAATGCACAATTACTGTTACCCCGACCGCAGTCGTATCAAGCGACAAGGAAATTGCCTATGCATTATCAAAACAAAATCTTAAAACACTGGAAATCAGCAGCGATACGACAAGGAAATTAACTGTGCCGGAGGGAACCTATTCGGATGTTGACATGATTGTAAGCCTGCCAAACGGCGAGTTAGAAAACAATGGCGTATTTAAAAGCATTACGATTGAGAAAATCGCATCGGATACATTTATTGAAAATGCAGTTGGTAACATTATTGATGTAATAAGCAAAAAATCTCATATTATTGTAGCTGACAAAGCAAACGCTACCCTTATCATATCAAAAGAAAACCAACAAGTAGAAATTGAAAATAACGGTGCAATCAAAAAAATGATCATTCGCTCCAAAGGAACCGTAGACATTACAGGAGATTCAAACAAAAAGATTCCTGTAGAAGTCACTGCGGAAGCTTCTATTTCTACTACAAAGCGATTGGATATTGATGCCACTGATCATTTTAATCTCACCATTCGCCCGGGGGCAGAAGACACAGAAATAAGTGTGGATTTGGAAGTAAATGTGCCAAATATACTGGGTCTCGGAGTAATCAATGTCAAAATAACTGCAACCGGTGACATAAAGACAATCGTCAGCGACAACAAAGAACCGGAACCATTAGCAAAAACGGTTAAAGTAACTGGAACTGTTCATGATGTAGAGGGGAATGGAATTGAAGATGCCGATATTTATCTCGTAAAATATGAGAGCAGTTATGATGTTCAAAATATATGGTCAGACAGTGATGTCACCCGACTGACTACTAACTCGGATGGTGAATATACTTCTGGCAATAAAATAAAAGAAGGAAACTATTACCTTGCAGTCAGAAAAGAGGGCTATGAGGATGTAACCCAACAAGTTATTATTACAAGCGTACACGGTGGAACCTATACAAATGAGGAAATTACTCTTATTCCGTCCAACTGGAAAGGAAAAAAAGGAAGTGTCACTGGAACAGTTTTAGACAGTGCGCAAAAAGACCTTGTTATAGCAGATATCGCTGTCAGACTAAGAAAAGGGAAAGGCTCTATTGATGATTCTATCCCTGTCGAAAAAGAGACAAGAACTAATGCACAGGGCGTTTATCTTTTTGAAGATTTGGATGCCGGATATTACACAATAGAATTTAATGATGACAAGACTCTTGCCGCAGGCGGCGACGCTTATGTCAAAACGTGGATCAACGTCTTGATTCAACCAGATAAGACTACCACCGAAGGGGCAATCATGAGCAAAACACTGTCAGACAATCGATTCCGTTTCGTGCTGAGTTGGGGTTCAAAGGACAGTGGTGCGTCAGCAGATTTGGATGCCCATATGCATGGCCCAAGTGGTTATGACAATGATTACAGATTTCATACTTTCTACAATAATAAAACTTATAGTTATGAGCAAGACGGAATAAAATCTCATGCTGATCTAGATGTGGATAACATGAATTATAATGGCCCGGAAACAACAACGATTTACGAAAGCGCACCCGGCATTTACAGTTACTATGTCCACAATTATACAGACCGTTACAGCGAGAACAGCACAAAATTGTCTGAGTCCTCCGTAAAAGTAGAAGTCTATTATGGTAATCTCAAACGGCAGACCTACTATATTCCACAAAAAGAAGGAACCGTTTGGCATGTATTTGACTACGACAGCAACACAAACACCTTCCGAACAGTCAATACAATGTATTATGAGAGCGATTCATATTCTGTGGGAAGCACAGTCGATGAGTATAAATCAAGAATCTCATCTGAAATACGCTTAATAAATGACTATTATAAGGAATTGGAGCAGGGAACTGCTGAAGATATTCCAAAAAAATTAGAAACATATCAACAGCGTCTTGATGCACTAACTGATAAGCAGGAAGCAGAGGCTGCAAAGCTTTATCATGAGACCGAGCAATATGGAAATGAACTATATGGTGAATGCTCTTTATATTGCTCTGCAGAAGGCATTTATGATTATAGTTCCGTATGGAGTGAGCCAACACTAATACTCTATACTGGCAAGGCAGATTTTGTTCCAACGGATTATACCTTTAATAGTTACGGCAATACTTTCACAGAAGTCACACCGACAGATAAGGACGCATGGAAAGCCTGTCGCGTAGTTGCAAAAAATGGTCATGCCAGAATAATTCATGTATACATAAAATTTGATTTGGAATACGCTCAGATCAATACCGCCTCTATTGGTGAAGAAGAACTGCGTATCGCTAGTGGAAATTCATATAAAGGTTATTCTATCCGGTATGTGCATTCCACTAAGAATACTTCATTTGAACTGGAAGATATAAAATATACTTTCTCTGCTGATACAGACAAAGTTATTCCTGATTCTCATAAGGTAGACGGAGAATACACCATTACCATCCAGTCCGGCACGAAGGAAAAAACATGGATCATCCGCAAGCAGCCAATACCTGAAATCACAGTGCCAAATAATACAGTCTATGACATGAAAGTATCTGGCAACCATATTGATATTTATGTAGCAGATAAAACACTTGATGCGAATTGCCGCATAACCATTAGTGGAAAACAGTACCCATTAGAAAAAGAAAAATCCGGGCAAAACTATTCCTACTATTATGCTTATGCCGATGACATTACTTATAATATTTACTGCTACCAGATTGATGAAGTATGTCGTTTGCAACAGATAAACTTTAATCAAGATGTAACAGCTAATATCAATGATACTAACTATACCATAACACTAACCGCAAATAATTCGAATGTTTCTGCTGAGTCTTTGTCTTTAACTTGGGGTTCTACTGACAGCAGTTATACAAATATAAAATATGAGACAGTGGTTGGTGAAGATTATATTGGTAAAATAATAGTATCCATGAGCGGCGTTGAAAATTACTCACAAGTATATAAAGTATATTTCAACCCATATCAGCAATAAACAATCAAGATGCAATAAGAAACACATTGCTATATTACAAAATGAGGGGCATCTCAATTTGATGACGCCCCTCATTAATTTTATCTTCTTTATTCAATCTATCATGCTTGATCAAGTGAATCTCATAATAAATCTTGTACTTATGTCTCGGATTCGTGTATAATAAATACAAAATCACCAAACAACAATTACAACCAGAGGAGGTTTTGACTTGGAAGAGAAAAAGAAAAAGCAGTCAATTATAATCCCCAAACCCTTATTGATACTAAGCATTCTCTTACTTGCCTTAATTTGTCTATTTATCTATGATAAAAACTTATTTCCTGTCGGTGATGTTGAACTAAAACCGGGTGTTTATGAATTTACCGGAGAAGAGGCAGGACAGATCATCGTCTCGGAGGGAAACAACATTATGTTCAAAGATTTTGACTTAAATACGCATTTGAGCGGCTTTTATTATTCAAAGAAAATCGATTTAAATAAAATGTTTTTAGAACATAATAGAACATTTTATATTGTAAAAGGTCTTTCCGGCATTTACAGCGTACTTTGTGATGTGAGTGAGACCGAGAGTTTGGAAATTGACTACTATCCAAGAGAAGATAAACTGGTATTGCTAAAACCGGGGAGTACCTCCGAATTTTGTTTTGTTTATAAAGATGAATAACCCCACCCCCTTTCAACTACAAAACCGCCCTGTCACCAGACAAGGCGGTTCTGCATTCCGGCATCCCTGCCGGACTCTACTAGATTCTATAAAAAATATTTAACAAAGGAGTTAACGAATTAACATTTACTGGCTTTTCAGCCTGCTACTGGCAGTGTCCGCCACAGTGCTTACAGTCACCGCCGCACTGGAGGGATTTTCCCTGCCTCTTATCTTTTATCATGCTCCTTACCGCAAGACCAACTGCGGCGGCAATGATCACGAGTACTACTGCTGTCCCCATGCAACATTCCCCTTTCCTTTATATGCCGGAGAACTTTTCTTTGCCGGGCGGAACAGCAGATACAAAAGGAGTACCAAAAGCGCTGCTGCCACAACTGTTCCGATTCCGAATGTCCCCGAGATGAACAGAGAACCAAACTGGAAGATGATCAATGCGATGATGTAAGCAAAGATGCACTGATATCCGATTGCAAACCAGAACCATTTTACATTATTCATTTCACGCTTGATCGCACCCATTGCTGCAAAACACGGAGCGCACAGGAGATTAAATGCTAAGAATGAATATCCTGCGATCTGTGATAATCCCTCAAAATCAAGTACTCCAAATACTCCGACAACCTCTTCTTTCGCCACGAGGCCCATGATCGTAGCCACGGTAGCGGTCGCCTCGCCAAATCCAAGCGGGGCAAAGAGCCATTTTATTCCATCGCCGATGTGTCCTAATACACTGTCAGCAAGTTCCATATCTGCATTGAAACCAAATGCTCCGTCTGTCCATCCAAAAACGGAACCGACCCAGATTATAATGGAAGAAAGAAGAATGATCGTTCCTGCCTTTTTGATAAAAGACCATCCGCGCTCCCACATGCTCCTGAGAACGGTGCCTACTGTCGGCAGATGATATTCCGGAAGTTCCATGACAAATGGCGCCACATCCCCGGCAAACATCCTCGTCTTCTTCAATATGATTCCTGATATGATAACCGCCAGAACACCAAGGAAATAAGCACTCGGCGCAATCCAGCCCGCACCGCCGAACAGTGCGCTTGTGATCAGGGCAATGATCGGAAGTTTCGCTCCACACGGAATAAATGTCGTCGTCATGATCGTCATCTTGCGGTCTCTGTCGCTCTCAATCGTACGGGAAGCCATAACACCCGGCACACCGCATCCAGTACCGATCAGCATCGGGATAAACGATTTTCCCGAAAGACCAAACCGTCTGAAAATACGATCCATGATAAATGCCACACGCGCCATGTATCCGCACGCCTCCAAAAAGGCTAAGAAAATGAACAGCACTAACATCTGTGGGACGAAGCCAAGCACAGCACCGACACCGCCGATGATTCCGTCGACCAAAAGTCCCTCAAGCCACTCGGCACATCCGATTGCCTCTAACGCATTTCCGACAACTACCGGAACACCCGGAACCCAGACTCCAAAGTCCGCCGGATCTACTTCCTCGCCCAATGCCTCGATTGGCTCATCTACCATTTCTGAAATGTCATATCCTTCTTCTGCCAGTGAATCACCATATGATCCATATGCTTCATCAAAAGCGCCATAATCTTTTTCTTCGATTGCACCAAGCACTTCATCCGCACCGATGACCCCGGCACCTTCTGCCTCCTGTACGACAGCCTGCAGTTCTTCGCTGAAAATATTTTCCTCTGCAAATTCAGAAACCGCATCCTCGTAATCCCCTCTGCCGATTCCGCACAGATACCAGCCATCGCCGAACAAACCATCATTCGTCCAGTCCGTAACCAGTGTTCCTATCGACGTTACCGAAATATAGTACACAACGATCATGATAACTGCAAAGATCGGAAGTGCAAGAATACGGTTTGTGACGATTTTATCAATTTTATCTGAAAGCGTCAGCTTTTCCCTGCCGGCTTTCACGATACATTCCCCGATGATTCCGGATATGTACTCATACCTTTCATTCGTGATGATACTCTCCACATCATCGTCAAATTCTTTTTCTAACTCTTCGGTCAGAACCGAAAGATCGGGCGCATTTTCCAAAAGTTCCTCGATCTTCTCATCCCTTTCCAAAAGACGGATCGCAAAAAATCTCCGTCCTGCCTCCGGCACCCGGGAAGAAATCTCATCTTCTGCCTTACTGATCGCATCCTCGACCGACTGGTTGAATGAATGCATCACCTTATTCTCTTTTTCTCCCGCCAGAGCCAGCGCCTTCTCAGCCGCCTTCATGATTCCGGTTCCCTTAAGGGCGGAAATCTCAACAACATCACATCCAAGTTTTTCACCAAGTTTTGCCGTGTTGATCTGGTCGCCTCGCTTCTCCACGACGTCCATCATATTAACCGCCATGACGACAGGAATCCCAAGCTCCATGAGCTGTGTCGACAGATACAGGTTTCTTTCCAGATTCGTACCATCTACGATATTGATGATCACATCCGGTTTTTCATGAACCAGATAATTTCTTGCCACAACCTCCTCTAATGTATAAGGAGACAGAGAATAAATTCCCGGAAGATCGGTAATGATGACCTCCTTATGATTTTTCAATTTTCCTTCTTTTTTCTCAACTGTTACACCGGGCCAGTTTCCGACAAACTGGTTGGAACCAGTAAGCGCATTAAATAACGTCGTCTTACCGCTGTTCGGATTTCCGGCTAAAGCAATTTTAACTGACATATTTTCAATTCCTCCTGATCAAAATAAATCACTCTTGTTTTGCCCGTCTACTTTTGATTAGTTTCAACTAACCATTGACCAAAAAAATATGGGCAGAATCCGCATTCCGCCTCATCACACAGCTTCTACCATGATCATCTCGGCGTCCGCTTTTCTTAGGGAAAGCTCATACCCTCTGACCGTAACCTCCACCGGGTCTCCCAAAGGGGCTACTTTTCTCACAAAAACATCCGTCCCTTTCGTGATTCCCATATCCATAATGCGTCTTTTCACGCTTCCTTCTCCCATCAGCTTCATCACCTTAACGGTAGCGCCGCATGGAACATCTCTCAATGTGTTCATAAGTCAATTCCTTTCTACCATTATTTTATTCGCCATATTCTTACCGATGGCAATTCTGGAATCCATTACATTTACTATAATATTTCCCTGCACCCGGTTGACAACAGTGACAGAACTCCCCTCAACAAAACCGAGATTGTTCAAAAACCTCTTCGTGTCATCCCTGCCGGAAATTCGATGAATCACACCGGACTCGCCGGAATCTATCATAGACAGTGGCATACGATCCCTCCATTTCTCTGCAAAATCCTGTGCTTCACATAGATTTTTGCATAGTTATTTGCTGTTTACAAGTGTTAGTATACTCTAATTTTCATTAGCTGTCAATAACTTTTTATGAATAACTTTATCAAATATTCTTGAAAAGAACCTCATTTTGTGATAAAGTTGAACTACAAATGTGATGCAAATGGAGGATTGAGGAACATTATGACAGTTGAACAATGCTATCAGGCGATCGATGGCGATTATGAAGCTGCCACCCGGCGTCTGATGAACGATGGAATGATTGAAAAATTTTTATCAAAATTTCTGGCAGATGAAAGTTACGCCGATCTTTGTCAGGCTTTTGAAGAAAAAGATTATCCAAAAGCATTTAAGGCGGCACATTCCCTGAAGGGCGTAAGCCAGAATATGGGGTTTGACCCTCTCTCTGTACCTGCTGTCGAACTGACAGAAGAACTTCGCGACGGACAGGTCAGTGAAAAGGCCTTCACTCTGTACGAATCAGTAAAGGAAAATTATGACAGGATAAAACAGGTGATCCTTGAATTTCAAAATTCTACCCCTTAACCTGACGATACCAAGTCGAACTCAGACATGTATATCATTTTAGAAAGGAGTACACCATGAAGAACAAAATACTGGTGGTGGATGATGCTGAACTGAACCGTGATTTACTTGAAAACATACTTCAAGATGAATTTACCATTTTTATGGCAACGGATGGCGATGAAGCGATCGAAAAACTGGAGGAGATGCGCGATGACATCAATGCGATCCTCCTTGACCTTCAGATGCCGCGGATGGACGGTTTTGCTGTTTTGGAAGAAATGAATACCCGCGGATGGCTGGATAAGATCCCGGTGCTGATCATCAGCGGCGAACGGGCTGTGACGATTGAAAACCGCTGTTTTGAACTTGGCGTTTCGGACTTCATCCACAAGCCTTTTGAACCCTCACTGATCAAAAACAGGGTGCGGAACGTTGTAAACCTCTTCTTATATAAGAACAAACTGGAGGAGCAGGTGGAAGCACAGACCGAGACACTCCGCGAGCAGAACAAACTCCTGCAGTTCCAAGCGCAAAAACTCGAGGAACGAAACATAAAGATCATTGATATTCTCGGTTCTGTCGTTGAGTCCCGAAACTTAGAAAGCGGCGAACACATAAAACGGGTAAAAGGCTTTACGAAAATACTTGCTTACCAAATGATGGAAAATTATCCGGAGTACGAGCTGACCGAACACAAGATCAACGTAATCGTATCCGCAAGCTCGCTTCATGATGTGGGCAAGATCGCTATTCCCGACAGCATCCTCTTAAAACCGGGCCGCCTGACGGATGAAGAATTTGAGGCCATGAAAACCCACACGACAAAAGGGTGCGAAATCCTCGATAATATAGAGGATATCTGGGATGATGAATACCACAAGGCAAGTTATGAAATCTGCCGCCACCACCACGAACGCTACGACGGACGGGGCTATCCGGATGCACTAAAAGAAGATGAGATTCCGGTTTCTGCGCAGATCGTCTCGATTGCAGATGTATACGACGCCCTTGTCTGCGAACGCTGCTACAAAGACGCCATCCCAAAAGATGAGGCATTTGACATGATCATAAATGGAAAATGCGGTACATTTTCACCGAAACTTCTGGATTGTTTCCACAAGTCCAGACAGGCATTTGAAGAACTGGTGGATAAGATGAGGTAATGCCCTCAAATCCATATCTAATAGAAAATCGGAGGCAAAACATGACACTAAATGAATCCTCAGAAAATTATCTTGAGACAATCCTGATCCTGAGCAATAAGCTCCCGGTCGTCCGCTCCGTGGACATTGCGGAAAGCATGGGATTTAAAAAATCGAGCGTGAGCGTTGCGATGAAGCAGCTTCGGGAAAATGGCTATATTACAGTTGAAAAAGCCGGATATATCTACCTGACCGATAAAGGACGGGAAGTGGCAGAGATGATCTATGAGCGCCACGAATTTCTGACCTCATGGCTTGTACGTCTCGGCGTCGATGAAAAAACAGCGGCTGAAGACGCCTGCCGGATGGAACATGATATCAGCAAAGAAAGCTTTACTGCGATAAAAAAATACATCGGGGAACACTGACCGGCACATAAAATGACAGCAAAAGAGGGGAAAGAGACATTGGATTCTCTTCCCTCTCTTTTTGTTTTTTTTCGGTTATGCACATCCTCAGCACATCTCTTATCAAACGCATTTCTTACGCATCCTCAGCACATCTGCAGTTCCTGCACATTTCTTCTCAGGCGCAGTTTGCCTCCTTCATCACAAGAAGCACATCCCCCTCATGAATCTGGTCGCTCTCCAGTTTATTGATTTCCATGATCGTATCGATCGTCGTATAAAATTCTTTTGCGATATCCCAGAGTTCCTCTCCATTCTTCACTACATACCCGATCAGTCCCGGTTCTCTCGCCCTCGCATCACAGTCCAGTTCTTCGATATTAAAGTCAGCGATGATCGGCTCCTCGATGTTGTTAAATGCCAACACATCAATGACTACGACCGCCTTAATATCTGCCTCATTTTCTCCCAGAAGGGAACCGCTGATCTGCTCGATCCCCGCCGTCATGCGAATGTCGCTGTCCGGCAGGATATCCGGCACCTGAATATGCTGCTCAAAGGGCAGAACACCGGCACATGCCGCAAGCGGAACGGTATTATCCACAGACTGGTACAGCACATTTATATCTATGATTCCTTCTACTTCCACGCCATCTTCTACAATTCTTTTTTCGTCCACCCGCACATCTCCTGTCACCTTCCAGATCTGCAATGGCGGATTTGCCGAATCCATCTGTATCCTCCCATTTACCCGTGATTTGCTTTTGTTTTTCAGGATCAGGTTCTCAAAATAAGAAGTTTCAAACACAGGCGTACATTCCTTTTTCGTCGAATAAAAGTCAGTGAGAAGCTCCATCCTCTCCTCCCCAAAAGCTTTTATCGCAAGATCGAGGACGATTTCCACATCGATCACCCGGTCTTCCCCATCTTCGTCACTCTTCACTTCGATCTCCCGGCTGTGTATGCCCACCTCTGCCTGCACCACGTTCGTCTCATCACAGCCGCCGCAGTTGACCTCGCCCGCCAGCGGAATCACGCACTCGTGAAAATTAAGCTGCGGGGATTCATCCGCACTCAGATAAATAATGAAAAGGCTCGCCTCGCCGGAAAGCACAAGCTTATCCTCGCCGACCCTCGTCTCCACCTCGAGCAGATTTACATCATCATACAAAATCCGTCCGATCGTATCCTTCGTTCCGGGTATCTTGCACTCGTCGCGGACACGCAGCGTATCTTTTTTTGACAGGATCAGCCTAGTGATGTCCATGCTTTTTTTCCGCTTTAAGATCGACTCATCTCCCTCGATCTCGATCGCTCCCTCGCCATCATATACCGTCTCCGCCAGAACTTCCATATTGATAATTGCCTTCACCCCAAATTTGCGTGAATTGATCAGTTCTCCCCGAAGGTCATCGATCGACGTATGTACCGTGATCTCATCCTCCCTTGTGGAGTCGCATCCGAGTACCACAGTCTCGCTGATCGGAATATTTCCTGTCAGGTCGCACACCGGCATCTCATCCTCTCCGGCATACAAAAGAGTGAAGTACAGCGCGCCTTTTATATTTACTTTTCCATCAAGAATGCGGATCTCCTCGATCACCACCTCGCCCTTTTCCTGCATCACTGCCCTTGCATCCGGTTTTATGTCTGGTACATTAAAATCTGCATCCAGTGTAATCTGTACATTTTCCCTGCTGTTACACCGGTTCATATGAACTCTCTGCTTTATTAACTCCATATACCCTCCTCATCATAGCCCGGACGGACAGTCCGGCTACGGATTGATCACTACTAAACTATATTCCCCGGGCTACGTTGTTATGCCTGATCCCGAAAAAAAAAAATAAGGAATAATTTGGAGATTTGTGCATATACTAATAATGTCTTTTGCAAAAGAATGAAATTTCGTCCAAACAAAATTTGACAAACACTATATTATGTGGTACAATATACTTGTATTTCTATATATCGTGGTTAAATACTAAGGGAAATGGGGTATCACATTATCTGTCCTCACGGGCAGAAGAAAGGTCGGTATGATTTATGTTGAAAACGGACGTGGGAAATGTGCGTAAGGCGGTAAGCAAGCACATTGGGAGCAAGGTGGTTATACGTTGCAATTTGGGAAGACATAAAGTAGATGTTACAGAAGGTGTTATCACGGAGACATTCCCTAGTATATTCCTTATTACCGTGAGAAATGAACTTGAAAATACAAGCCAGACAGTATCATACAGCTACACCGATGTATTGACAAAAAATGTTCAGATCACTCTTTGTAAAGCATAATAGACTAACTTTATATTTACTATTACTTTTCTCACGAAAAAGAGCTGCCGCTTTGCGACAGCTCTTTTTCGTATATCTCTTTCTATCCACTTGACGATGCCAAGCTAAATCTAGTACAACGGAAATTAAGTCTTTGATATATTCGCGAAGGATAATTCGTTCAGATGCAAGAAAGAAAATCGACGGTGTAGCGGTGGCTACAACTAGATTTTCTGACGCAGTAGCTGAACAATTAGACGAGCGAATATATCAATTATTTAATATCCGTTGTACTAGCAGCTTTTTGGCTGCTTCATGATCTGGTCTAACACTGCATGAGCCACCTCATCCTTTGACATGCAGGGCAGTTCTGTCGCCGCATCCTCTGTAATAAGAGTGACGACATTTGTATCCGTTCCGAAGCCGGCTCCCTCCGTCCGCAGATTATTGGCAACGATAAGGTCAGCCTTTTTTTCTCTTAATTTTTTTCTGGAATTCTCAAGCATATTTTCTGTCTCCATTGAAAATCCGCAGATGTACTGCCCCTCTCTCCGATGGCCCCCAAGATACGCCAGAATATCCTCTGTCCGCTTAAGCACAAGTTTTGTATCGTTCTCTTTTTTCTTTATTTTTTCCTCTGTATAAGAAGCGGGTGTATAGTCTGCGACTGCTGCCGCCTTGATGATGATATCCATATCCGGCGCCAGTCTTTTTACTTCCTCAAACATCTCACCGGCACTTACTACATGAACTACGTCCACGCAGATCGGCGGATCCATTGCCACCGGAGCGCTGACAAGCGTCACCTCAGCTCCCCGGTACATCGCCGCTTTCGCCAGCGCATACCCCATCTTTCCGGTCGAATGGTTGGTAATATAGCGCACCGGATCGATCGCCTCTCGCGTCGCACCGGCTGTCACAAGCACTTTTTTTCCTTTCATATCCTTCCCGCCAAGAATTTCTTTGAAAATATACTCCAGAAGAATGTCCTCGGAAGGAAGTTTGCCCTTTCCTACTGCCCGACAGGCGAGCATCCCTGTATCCGGCTCGATGATCTCCATGCCAAACTGCCTGAGTTTTTCCAGATTTGCCTGAACGACCGGATTCTCATACATATTGGTATTCATGGCAGGCGCCACGAGTTTTTTGCATTTGCAGGCCAAAAGCGTCGTCGTCAGCATATCATCTGCGATGCCATTTGCCATCTTTCCAATGATATTGGCGGAAGCCGGCGCCACGAGGACAACATCGGCTTTGTCGCCAAGAGCCACATGCTCGATATTATAATTAAAGTTCCGGTCAAACGTGTCCACAAGACATTTGTGGCCCGTCAACGTCTCAAACGTGATCGGATTGATGATATTGGTAGCGTTTTCCGTCATGATCACATGCACGTCGCAATGGCATTTGGTCAGCGAACTGACCAAGCCCGCCATTTTATAGGCGGCAATGCTTCCCGTCACCCCGATCACTACTGTTTTCCCCTTCAACATAGCGATATTCATATCTATCTTCCTCTTCTCTTTATAGAACAGCACCCGCTTCCGTAAACCACGCGAAAATCCTGCGGGTCAGCCGAGTTGGCCATGTTTCTCGTAAGTTGATATACGCTTTATCTTATTTTCATCGTCTACAAATACCACTTTCGGCTTGTGGCTCTCCGCCTCTTCCGGCGTCATATCGCAATACGCCATGAGGATAATGTGATCCCCAACCTGAACCTGTCTCGCCGCCGCACCATTCAGACAGATCATCCCCGAATTTTCTTCCCCGGCGATCGTATATGTCTCAAACCGGTTTCCATTTTCTATATCCACGACTTGAACCTTTTCGTATTCCAGAATCCCCGCCGCTTTCATCAGCACCGGGTCTACCGTTATGCTGCCCACATAATTAAGCTCTGCCTGTACGACGACCGCACGGTGGATCTTCCCTTTCAACATAGTGATATTCATATCTATCTTCCTCCATCTGCACACATTTCCGTGCAAAAGACTAAAATTTCTTTTTGGTTATTGCACTCTGACTTCTCGGTGGTCTACGCATGTAGAAAACACAATCTGCGTCTTTGTCCGCCCGTAAATCTGAAGTTCTCCGATAAACTGGTCAAGCTCTACGGTACTTTTAAACCAAACCTCCAAAAGCATAGAGTAATCGCCCGTCACGCAGTTACACTCGATCACATTCGGACAGCATGCAATAAAAGGATAAAATTCTTTTTTATCCCCCGGCTCTACTTCAAGATTGATAAATGCCTTTACATGATAGCCGAGCAGTTCCGGATCCAGACTGGCATGAAACCCTGTAATATAATTTTCTTTTACCAGATTATTGATCCGCGCCGATACTGCGGGCGCTGTCAGAAATACCTCTTTGGCGATATCTTTCACCGGCATTCTGGCGTCCTTTTGCAGCATCTCTATTATTTGTTTATCGATCACATCCAATTCGTCGTTCTTCATGTCTACCCTTATTTCTGCGCCATTCCCTGCGCCTTTTTCAACACATCATTTATGATGTACTAGTATAGCACCATTTGAGGATTTCGTCCATAGCCACTTTTTGCAAAACCTTCATGAAAACTTCATGCCTTCATGTGAACCCTAATGACAGCCGCTGCATCCGCCGCAGCCTCCTCCACAGGCATGTCCCGCCTCATGATGCGAGCAATTCGCTGCACCATCCGGTTGGAGGATTCCCTTTAGAAAATCTGCCACCGCCATATCCGCATCTCCTGTCACGCCCGGCACAACAAGGATTCCCGCCTCGCTGAGTGCCATCATCGCACCCTCGCCAACACCGCCGCAGATCAGAACCTTCACATCACCTTTTGCCAGAAACCCTGCCATCGCCTCATGCCCGGTTCCATTTGTACCGATCACCATTGTATTTGTAAGCCCGCTCTCCCCAAATTCATAAATTTTAAAATGCTCTGTATGTCCAAAATGCTGAAAAACCTGTCCATCTTCTCCATAGGTTACTGCTATCTTCATGTCGTTGTGTTTCCTTTCTTTAGATAACATTACTTTAACACATTTCTTTGCAAAAAGCAACGCAGCCGGTCGGGCTGCACGGAAATCAATTTTGACCTCAATTTTGAGGGACTACTATTCAAGGAGTACCAGTAAAACCTTGTACAGCAGCAGGAATATTTTCAGATGAGGGCCTTATAAACCGTCGGTTCTTAGGCTGCGTATACGGTGAAAAAGCACCTTGCAGCCTTAGCACCGCTACGTGTTTATCTAGCGAAAGCGGGCCCGAAGCGGAAAATA
>JAMPFC010000036.1 GCA_023664685.1 Roseburia sp.
TAGCCGCCTTCGCCATACTCACCCATGCGGTAGGATTTGATGTAATTTGTTTTTTTACAATGCGCCTGAACTGCATTTTTAAGAGCGCCGGTGCCGACGCCATGTATGATCGTGACCTGATGGAGTTTGGCAAGGTAAGCGTCGTCCAGATATTTGTCCAGAAGGGCGACCGCCTCATCTACTGTTTTGCCGATCAGGTTTATACTGGAGGAGACGCTGAGCGACTTGGACAATTTTATTTTGCCTGAGCCTGAGCGTTCGCGTATTTTCTCTTTGCGTACTTGGAGTGTTTCTTCCTCCAAAAGTTCTAGATCTTTTATATCAACTTCTGAGCGCATGATGCCCATTTGCACGAAAAGTTTTCCTTTTGCATTCGGAAGTGAGCTGACAACGCCTTTTACACCGAGTGAATGAACCATTACCATATCGCCGATGGAAAGTGTGTCGGGCGCATCTGTCGGGCGCTTTTTCTTAGAGCCGGAGTCAAGTTTTTCTCCGGTTCGCTTCAATTCCTCACGGATCGCAGAGCGCTGTCGTTCCATGTCTTTTATCGCGTCTCCGCCTGTCAGCCATTTGTTGTATTTGCGAATGGATTCGTCGGCGACGTCTTTTGCTTTTTGCAGGATTTCATTTGCCTCTTCATTTGCACGATGGAGGATTTTATCCTTTGCCTGATCAATGCGCTCATTTTTTTCTTCGAGTTTCTTTTTCTGGCGCTCGATCTCCTGCCGGTAAGTGGCAGCTTTTGCCTGCTCTGCCTCCAGTTCCTTACGAGTCTCTTCCAGATTGGTCACGACATCTTCAAAAGATTTTGCATCCTCGCCGACGAGAGAGTTTGCTTTGTCAATGATGTTTTGCGGCAGTCCGAGCTTGCTCGAGATTGCAAAGGCATTACTCTTGCCGGGAACTCCGATCAAAAGCCGGTAAGTCGGCTGCAGAGATTCCACATCAAACTCGCAGGAAGCGTTTTCTACATGCTCGGTGGAGAGAGCATAAATCTTGAGTTCGCTGTAATGGGTCGTTGCCATCGCTGTGACCTGACGGTTCATAAGGTCATCCAGAATGGAAATCGCCAGTGCAGCGCCCTCGACGGGATCTGTTCCGGCACCGAGTTCGTCAAAAAGTGCCAGTGTATTTTTATCCGCCCGCTTTAGGATCGAAATGGTATTTGTCATGTGGGAGGAAAAGGTACTCAGGCTTTGCTCGATGCTTTGTTCATCGCCAATGTCAGCATAAACCTCATGGTACACTCTCAGATGCGAGCCATCGAAAGCGGGAATGTGAAGTCCGGCCTGCCCCATCAGGGTAAACAGCCCGACCGTTTTTAATGACACCGTCTTACCGCCGGTGTTCGGGCCGGTGATAATGAGGAGACGGTAATCTTTTCCGAGGGTGACGTCGATGGGAACGACCCGGTCTTTTGGTATGAGCGGATGACGCCCCATTTTGATCTGTATATAATTTTCCGTAAAATCCGGCTCGCTGCCCTGCATTTTTTTGGACAGTCTCGCTTTGGCAAAAATAAAGTCAAGCTCGGCAAGAAGGATGACGTTCCGTTCAATGCCTTCTGTCTCCGGTGCGCAAAGGCTGCTGATCGAGGCGAGTATTTTTTCGATTTCTTCCTGTTCCTTCATGGCGAGTTCTGCCAGATCGTTGTTCAATTTTACGATCGCCATCGGTTCGATAAAAAAAGTAGAGCCGGTTGCGCTCTGGTCGTGGATCATGCCCTGAAATGAGGATTTGTACTCTTGTTTGACCGGGAGGCAGTAGCGCCCGTTTCGCATTGTGATCAGGTTGTCACGCAGCATTTCCGAGGAGGAGGCAACGGTGGCATTTAGCTGTTCACGGACTTTGGCATTTGTATTTTGCATCGACCGCCGGATCCGTTTTAATTCACTGCTCGCGTCGTCGCTGATCTCATCTTCTGAGAGGATGCAGCGTTTGATCTCCCGGTTGATCTCCGGAAAAGTCTGCAGGGCAGAAAAACGCCCGGACAGACAATCGGTTTCTTCGTCTTTGGCGTCAAATTTTACTGCCCGTTCCGTCACATCGAGAAGAGCGCCGATCCGAAGAAGTTCGCCGGCGCCAAGTGTGCCGCCTTTGGAAAGGGGGATCAGGCTCGGACGGATATCAGAAAGGCCATGAAATGACAGTGGCCCGTGATGGAAGAGCCGGGTCAGGGCGTGGCTTGTCTCCGCTTGGAGGGCGATGATCTTATCGCGGTCGGACAACGGACGGAGTTTTTTGGCACTTTCCCTGCCGAGAGGCGAGTCTGCCTCCTCAGCAAGCATATCTATGATTTTGTCGAACTCGAGGGTTCGGATCACTTTTTTATTCATAATCAGTCTCCATTGGTATTTATCAGAATTATCCTTATCTTAACACAGAAAATAGGGGGTTACAATGATTTTGGAAAAATATTTTGCCTTATAAGTATCACAAATTCAATATATACTTGATTTTATACCTGAAAATCTGTAAAATAAAAAAGGATTTGGATTGTCCGGCGGGTGTTGCCGGATCGAGAGCAGAAAGGATGATTGAGTTATGAGAAAATGGATATGCGCAGTGCTGTGCGTGTCAATGATCGCAGGGATAAGCTCTGTCGAGGTAAATGCCTCAGAGGAGAAAAAGACAGAAGAAAAAATAATACATGTGATGAGTGCGCAGGCGGCAGAAGTGGAGACCGCTGCTACAGAGACGTCTGCAGTTGAGACACCGGCGCCGCAGCTTCCGCCATTTATGGGAAATGTTACGGTGAACGCGGACAATGTATTTACAACAGCGGTAAATGCGGACAAGACTTGTGTGATCACAGGATATACGGGAAATGTTTCGGTGACGACTGTTTATATTCCGGAAAAGATCAATGGAAATACCGTGACCACTGTTTCCGATAAAGTATTTTCGGAGTGTCCGTATCTGAAAAATGTCGTTGTCCGGGGTGATGTTGATTTTCAGGGAAATGCTGTATTTTATTCGACAGCAAAACCGGAAATCTGGGGAAAGAGCGCCGGAAAATCGGCTGCTTTTGCAGCGATGGCAGGACTTGTATTCCACCCAATGGAGGGGCCGGCTGCTGTCTCGGGAAAGAAGAATGCCAGTCTGAATAAGGTGACACTGACATGGGGAGTGGTAAACGGCGCGGTTTCTTATAATGTTTACCGTAAAAGCGGAAAAGGGGATTATGCACTTTGCCAGAACGCAGCGGCAGTTTCTTTTGTGAACGATAAACTGAAAGCGGGTACAACTTACACATATAAAGTAAACCCTGTATTTACCGCATCGGATGGAGAGGTGATTGAGGGATACGCCTCAAAGGCAGTCTCCGTGGCGATGAAACCTGCCAAACCAAAGAAAGTCCGGGCAAAAGGCGTGCGGGGCGGAATCCAAGTGAGATGGGCGCGCAACAAAAATGTCACCGGTTATCAGGTGTACATGAAGGTGCATGTAAAGGGCTTCAAGACAAATTACAGGAAGGTAAAGACGATCAAAAAGAATAAGGTGACAGGATACCGCTGTAAGATGCTTGTCCGCGGTATGAAGTACAGTTACCGGGTGCGTACCTACAAGACGGTGAAGGGAAAGAAAATCTTTAGTCCGTTTGTGACGGTTACGACGCGGGCTAAATAGAAAGACTGAGGTTATACGGATGTATTATTTAAAAGATTACAGAGAGGGACAGAAGCTTGTGGGAACCTATCTTTGTAAGTCGAAGCAGATTTTGAAAACGAAGGCGGGAAAGACCTATTATTCCCTGATCTTACAGGATAAGACCGGGACAGCGGACGCAAAGATCTGGGAGCTGAATAATGGCATTGCGAGTTTTGAGGCGATGGATTATGTCTACTGTGAGGGAATGGTCACAAGCTTTCAGGGAAATATCCAGATGAATATTTCACGTCTCCGCAAAAGTGACGAGGGGGAATACGATCCGGCGGATTATATTCCTACGACAGATAAAGATGTTGACCAGATGTTTGGCGAGATCCTCGCTTACATAGACAGCGTGAAAAATCCTTATCTGAACCAACTGCTTAAGATGTTTTTTGTGGAGGACAAAGAATTTGCCGCTGAATTTAAAAAACATTCGGCAGCGAAAAGTATCCACCACGGATTTATGGGGGGGCTTCTCGAGCATACGCTCAGCGTCACGAACATGTGCAATTATTTTGCCACAGCGTATCCGATGCTTCACAGAGACCTCCTCATTACAGCGGCGCTTTTCCATGATATGGGAAAAGTGGATGAACTTGCCGGTTTTCCGAGAAACGATTACACGGATGAGGGGCAGCTTTTGGGGCATATTTTCATCGGTGCGCAAAAACTGGCGGCAGCGGCTTCCACAATCAGCGGTTTTCCAAAGAAACTGGAAAATGAACTGCTTCACTGCATCCTCGCCCATCACGGAAAGCTTGAGTTCGGTTCGCCGAAAGTTCCGGCGATCATGGAGGCGATGGCGTTATATTTTGCAGACGTAACGGATGCAAAACTCCAGACATTGACCGAAGTGTTTAAGCATGCCGGCGACAATATGGACTGGCTCGGCTTCAATCGCATGTTTGAGAGCAACCTTCGCCAGACCACCGAAGGTGGGCTGTGACCAGCGAAGGCAACCTTCAGTAAAGCGTTGAAGGTGGGCTGTGACTACCATA
The DNA here is from genome assembly GCA_023664685.1 of Roseburia sp. Lineage (GTDB taxonomy): Bacteria > Bacillota > Clostridia > Lachnospirales > Lachnospiraceae > Eubacterium_F. The sequence continues at coordinate 4,656 of JAMPFC010000036.1, forward strand.
AATAAAGAGATTTTGCGGAGCGGGTGACTGCTCCGTGTTTTGTTTTTTGCCGGAAAAGTTATGGGTGAATTTATTTTTGGGGTATGGTATAATGATTGAACAGGAAGCGTGTGCAAAGGAGGTCGACAGATGAGAGCAATAAAAATGATGATCGTGGCGGCTATTATGATGTTTGCGGCGGTGATTCCGTCTTCGGTTTCGTCTGCGTCTGCCTGTGGCGAGACAGTGAGCCGGAATACTGCGTCTTCGTTGAAAGCAGTTGATTATGATACGGACGAAAAGATTGGGAAATTATTGGCGCCTTCCCGGTATTCATTGGCGGATCAGTTAAATAAAAAGTTGGAGATTTCAAAGCGGGATAACAGAAAGATTACGGAGATCACGGATGAGGAGGCTTTGACGGAACTGAATCAGGACAATGTAAAGATCATGTCCTATGGGGAGACGTTTGAAGAGGTGCAGGGAGAGATTGAGCAGATCATTCAGCGGATCGTTGACGGAACGGACGGGGCGCAGGAAAAAGGAGCGGAATTTTTTACGCAAAAAATACTGCAGAATAAAGAGCTGCTGTTGTTGGGACTTGCGTATCTTGAGCGGTTGTATGACTTTAATATGGGAGATAAAAATATCAAGGATATCCTGATCTATGCGCCGGATACATATGGCGTGAAGGTGGATGCTCTGGACTGGCTGATCAAAATCGGAAATGCGGGCGGGGATACATTAAAGGTATCCAATAACGCCAAAGTATTTGGATGGAATAAATTATTTTCAAGTATCACTTCCTCCATGACGCTAGGGGCTTTTCTGGAGGAGAACCGGCAAAAATGGATTCCGGATATGTCACTGGAGGAGTGGTTTTTGCAGGAAAGCCATGCCTATATTGTGGAAAAAATGTCATCGTGGGATTCGAAAACAGATGCGGGATTATATACGAGACTGTACGATGATGCGGGACTCCAGTCTCATATTCTTCCGTTACTCACGGTGTCAGAGGACAGTGTTTATGTGATTGCCAATTCCTCGACGATCACGTATGGAATCGTGGATTGTTATGTGGACAGGGAATTAAAAAATACGGCTCCTGCCCTGTATGTGGAAAAGCGGGAGCAGTTCCGGCAGCAGTTGGAGCAGATCGCATGGCAGCAAAAAGAGTTTATTGACTTGTGGTATCGGCTTGCAAAGCCGGAGGTGCGCAGTCAGCTTTCCTCAAATCGTGTTGTAATGGACAGTCTGCGCATTTATGCAGATCGAACGGTCAATGCTTCATCGGAATGGTCGGCTAAATTTGGCAAAGATGCCTCCGTAGGCGTCCGAGAATTTTTTACACCTCTGAATATGTATGATTCGTTCTTTTTTTCAGACGGTATGGCGGCGGGTACAGGAGTCCGTTATTATTTGTCAAAAGCGCTGACAGAACGGGGGCTTGCGACGTATGCCCACGAATTGACCCATCTTCTCATTTCTTCCGTTATGCTGAACCAGTATGGCTCAAGGGATGGTATGCAGGCAGAGGTATATACAAGGGGGATGTTTGAACCGTATGAATTAAATGATCCGCCTGCGTTTAACCTGAATCTGATCTATGACCGTCGGGAAAACAGCGAACGCTTTCACAATGCAGCGCCGGCACAGTTTCAGGAGGAGAAAAATCTGCAGACGTATATGAGCGGGATTTTGGATGTCATCTATACACTGGATTATGCAGAGGCGGAAGCTTTATTTACTAAGACACCGGAAGAAAAGCAGAAATGGTTCCATAAACTGGAACAGATCGAGGACACAAGTACGCGGAGCAATCAGGGGGATGCGGGTTCAAAGCATAATCTGGATTCTGTGAGAGAGCTGACGCTTGATGAGGCAAAAGAGTTGAATACGCTCGACGATCTGATCCGTGACAGCATTCTTGTATCCCGCTATGAGGTAAATGGAGTACAGACGACAGGGACAATGGCGGGGAATGGCTATTATGTTGTGCCATTGTTCAGCGCCAATTACGCAGGGGTGCAGAATGACCGTGGCGTCAGCGGCGACGTCATGATCCGCCGACAGGCATTTGAGCTGCTTGCGGAGTATGGATATTATGGCGGTATGGTACCTTATATATCAAATCAGTATAAAGCCGATGCCGCAGCGGAGCAGACCGTATTGTCGGATACGTATATCCTGCAAAAAATATTTGGCGGCACATATGAAACAATGGCTGATTTTAAAAAGGCGATGTTCCAGAAGCGGATCGAGAAAGTTGATGAATTAAGACCGATTACGATCGTATGGAAAAATGCGCCGGTCACGATTGACTGTTTTGAGACATTGCAGCGTCTCATGAGTGAGGCGGTAGAGAGCGATCTGGAAAATGTGCAGGTGATGCCGGGCGGTTATAATAATATCCGTGCGCAGGAGACAGATGTAGAACAACTGAAAGCACAGATATTCAAGGCATATTTGCAGCAGACGAACGATTTTCAGGAGCCGATCTATGGCGCTGGGCAGGAACCGGCTGAACCGACGGAGACACCGCAGCCAAGCGCGAAACCAACCGTCACACCGACTGCTATGCCAAGCGTGAAACCGTCTGCCGCACCAACTGCGAAACCAACCGTCACACCGACTGCTATGCCAAGCGTGAAACCGTCTGCCGCACCAACTGCGAAACCAATTGCCACACCAACTGTCACTCCGTTAGCGTCAACTGCGCCGACAATGAAACCGATCGAAACTGCTGAACCGACGAAAACACCGCAGCCAAGCGCGAAACCAACTGCCACACCAACTGTTGTTTCGCCGGAGGGTGAGGAGGTTGAAGAGGGAGAAGAGGAAGAGGAGGATATTCTTCTGCCGGAGGGAGAGGCAGGCAAAACGCTGCTTCTGGCAAAGGTATCTTCTGCGAAAACATCCCAGATCATCCGTTGGAATGCGGTCAAGTCGGCGGATGGATATTACATTTATGGGGCAAAATCCGGCGCGAAATATAAACGGCTCCGGACAGTAAACAATAAGACGTTTAAATGGAAGCGGGTAAAATTGAAAACAGGAACCGAGTATAAATATTATGTGGCGGCATATAAAGTGATTGGCGGGAGGAAAGTGATTTTTTCAAAATCAATGTCTGTCTGCGGTATGACAAAGGGCGGGAAGTTTGGGAATCCTGTGCGGATTCAGGCAAAGCGCTCTTTGGTGAAAGTGAAGGCGGGTAAAGCGTCTAAACTGAACATAAAAGTAAGTGGAAAGAATTTGAAAAAAGGCAGCAAAAGGGTGCGTTATATTTGCACGGAACCATCCATCGCAAAGGTGTCAAAGAAAGGAACTGTCACTGGAGTCCGCCCGGGAACCTGTGATGTTTACTGTGTCGCATGGAATGGTTTGTCTAGGAAGATCAAGGTTAAGGTGACAGGATAGAGTTGCTCAGAAAAGGAGGATAGTGAGAAAAATAATGCTGATGCACTTATTTTTCTCACGGCTATTTGTTTCTGAGCGAAAACAAATAGCTTTGATGGCAGATGAGAAACTGCATACGCAGATTTCTCATCGCCTCTTCGCAACAAGTTGCTCAGAAAAGAGGATAGGATGAAAAAATCAGTTTACAGACAGATCAGGGCAATTTTTTGTCTAGCTGCAGCGGCTTTGTTTTTTGCCGGCTGTGGCGGAGAATATGAAAATAGTTCGGGAAATGCCGGAGTGTCTGGCGGGGCAGTATCTGTGTCGGCAGTGAGCGGACAGGCAGCGTCGGCTTCAGCGGTGAGTGGACAGGCGGTATCCGGTTCTGACGGATATCACAGATATACATATTGCAGTGACTGGAATCTGTATTATATCAGGGATTACTATACGGATAAGGCAAAGATTGTCGAGCGGAATCTGGAAGATGGTTCGGAGCGGGAAATTTCGGTAGATGGCGTTCATGAGATTTGTTATGCCGATAACGACTGGGTGTATTATACAAAGATGCGTTATGAGGAAGATTCGGATGGTGAAGTTCGTATTATTGTGAGAGAAGTCTGGCGTGCGCCTGTCAGCAAAAGCAGTTTTTGCATGGATCAAAAAGCGGAGGAACTGGTTTTAAGTGCCGACAATGATATGGGACTGATCGCCTCGCGATCGCATGTAGGCACGGATCACAGAGGGGTACAGTGTGATGGCAGATATATTGTGTACGAGGGCGGCGATTGGGCAGAGACGGACGAATACACTCTGGAAACATTTTTGCGGGTATATGATATCCGGACAGGAAAGTATGTGTGTGAGGAAATTTTCCATACAGACAATTTTGATATTGATATGAGGAATCCGGTTTTGTGCGGGGACAGTATTTTTTTGTATGATAATGAAAAAACCGAGTTGGTTCGCATAAAGTTGGAGACTGGAGAAACGATGACCGTGGCGTCAAAAGACTATCAAAGACCGATAGTTCCTGATACTACTATTTCTACCGCATCGGAAGAAGATGTTTTCTGGATCAATCATAAGAAAGATAATAGTGAAGAAGTCTGGCAGTATCATCTGTCGGAGAATCGAAAAATCTGCCTGATCACGGATGCAGAGTTCAGGAAGGCATTGGAGAAAAATGGGTTGTTAACATGTTCCCTCGGAGGAAAAAAAGCACATACATATTATTGTGAAGCTTGTTTTGTCCGTGCAAACCGTCTGTATGTGCAGATTGAAATTGATGGGGAGGGAAGTCAGGATAAAGTATGCCGGAACTGGGTGATCTTCAGTAAAGAGCTTGGGGCGCCGGATGCGCCGCTCGTGTTCGAGAAAAAGCTGAATGAGTGCCTTGCCAATCCGGAGAGGCGGCAGAAATTTTTCACAAAAAAATATGACGGAATTTATGGAATACAGCCCCACAAAGAAAAGGCGTGTTTTAAGTCCCGGGGATTCTGTGTGAGCATGACAGAGAAGGAATGTCTGCTATATGTTGAAAATGAAGATGAGAAGAAAAATATGCCGGCAAGTTATGATTTTGAGACGGGCGAGATGCGTTTTTTGGAGAAGGGGGAGGACTGGCCCTCCTGCTATTTGTATGACAGGAATAACCGGGTGCTGACAGGCGATCCCGGTGAGTTTATGGAGAGATATGATACGTGTGACAAGATGCCGAACAATTATGATGCTTTGGAGGAGGAATAGGGCGATGAAGAATAAGATTTTTGTAATTGTATTTGTTGGATTGTCAATCGGGATGTTTGCCGGCTGCGGCGGAGAGTATGCCAGCCGCCCAGAAAATGAGGGAGTGTCCGGTGGAGCGGTATCGGCTTCCGCGGTGAGCGGACAGGCGGTATCGGATCAGAGTGTATCCGGGACAGAAAAACATTTGTATAGCAATGATACAAATGTATATTATCTCGATGAGTGGGATGACGATGATGACGTCTGTATGCTTGTGGAACGAAATCTTGTCAGCGGGGCAGAGAAAAAAATGAAAATGGGCGGTAAGGATAAGATGGTGCGGGAGCTGTTGTTTGTGGATAATGACTGGATTTATTATGATGCGTATGAAGAAGATGTAAAGGGCTTTTACCGGATTCCGGTCGAGAAGAAGGGAGAGGAACAGTCGGTTGATCTGGAAAAAGAAGAGCTTCTGTTTTATGAGGAGAATGGGATCGACGGAATAACGAAAGCAGACCACGGGCCTTTTTGCAATGGCAAGTGGATCGCCTATGCGACTGCCGAGGGAAAATTTTGCCGCTATGACATAAACGGGCGGAGATCACTTCCTGCGGTCGGGGAGTCTGCGGGGATGTTAGATCAGGAAATTCCGGAGGGAGTTCTTATGTGGATGTGGCAGGGAGAGGAGTCAGCATTTTACTGGTTAGATGGAAACAGCGGGGAATTAGTCAAGATTCCGGATGAAACGGAAACTTATACTAATGTATACAGTTCGTATCCTGTCAGCGGTGTCGGAGTATTTTTGCCGGATTCCTGTCCTTATGACGAAGAAGATAACCCAGATCAAAAAATCGATATGAGTCTTTGGCATTTTCCGGATGCGGCTCATCCAGAGGGATGGATAGAGGTGATCGCAAAGGAAGATGAAATCCGGTCTTTACTAAAGGACAGGGAGGATATTGACAAAAAAGCGACCCTTGAGACGCTTTCCGTTTTTGTGCAAAACGATACGGTATATCAGCAGGTTTCTGCCCAATGGGAAAAAGGCGAGACGATTTATCGGAATATGATAATCCTCAGCTATGCGCTTAACCGGGGCAGTGAACATCCGGTTCAGGGGAAAACGCTCAAGGTAGAAAAGAAGCTTTCCCAGATACTCGAAAACCCAAAGGAAAACCAGAAGAAATTTTTGAAAGTATGGATGCGTGCAAGACCTGCCTCGGATGCTTTCTTTTTCAGCCGGGGACAGTGTAATGCGATCACAGAGAAATATGCCTTTTTTACCTTGTCGGTGAAGGGAGATTGGCGCGATGCCATGTATGAATTTGAGAGCGGGAAATTGCGATTTATCGATAAGAAGGATCCCGAGTGGGGGATTTTGCATCAGGACTTGCCATTATTTGAGGTGTATTCGGATTATATGCCAGATAATGGCGAGGATGATCTAGAAGGATAGGCGGAGATATATGGAATGGAAAAAGAATCAGGAGATCACACTGCAGATTGACGATCTTGGGAACAATGGGGAGGGGATCGGCCATGCGGACGGTTATGCTTTTTTTGTAAAAGATGCGCTTCCGGGAGAGACGATCCGCGCGAAGATCATGAAATGCAAGAAGAATTATGGTTTTGCAAGGATGATGGAACTTTTGCCGGGGAAAACCGGTTCCGAGACAGGGCGGGTGCAGCCCCGCTGTCCGGTGGCAAGACAGTGCGGAGGCTGTACGCTGCAGCATCTTTCTTATGAAAAGCAGCTTGCGTATAAGGAAAAGAAAGTGCGGGATTGTCTGGAGCGGATCGGCGGAGTGGATTTTGCGTGTGGGGCAGATGGTACTCAGGCAGTGGAGTGGTTTCCGATCTTGGGCATGGAGGAACCGTGGCATTATCGGAATAAAGCTCAATTTCCGGTGAGGATGCAGAGCAATCGGGAGAAAGAGGGAAATGGGGGTGGCGAGAGTGATGGGGGCAAATCCCGCCCGGTGGCGGGATTTTATGCAGGCCGCACCCACAGCATCATTCCGATAACAGACTGCGCGATCCAGCACCTCTGTATGAAAATAATTTTGGAGACAGTGCTTTCTTGGATGGAGGAGAAGAATGTGCCGGCGTATGATGAAATTACTGGCACGGGCATGATCCGTCATATTTATATAAGACATGCGCATCATACGGATGAGACAATGGTATGCCTTGTCTCAAACAGCAGGAAAATAGCAGAAGAAATACAAAGTGCGTTAATCGATAAACTCACGAAAATCCCGGGGGTAGCCAGTATTTATTTGAACATAAATTCCGAGCAGACGAATGTAATTCTCGGGAAAGATATGGTTCTGCTCTGGGGGAACGAATATATCGAAGATCGGATCGGAGATGTCCGCTGTCGTATTTCGCCGCAGTCTTTTTATCAAGTCAATCCGGTGCAGACGGAGAAACTTTATCAGACTGCCTTGGAGTTTGCAGAGTTGTCTGGGGAGGAGACCGTGTGGGATCTCTACTGTGGCATTGGAACGATTTCGCTTTTTCTGGCGAAGAAGGCAAAGAAGGTATACGGAGTGGAGATCGTACCGGAGGCGATCCAGAATGCGAAAGAAAATGCCCGCCTAAACGGAATCGACAACGCAGAGTTTTTCTGTGGCGCCGCCGAGGAGATCGTGCCTGAATTGACGAAAACTTCCGAAACCGGCAAGGCGGATGTGGTCGTGGTGGATCCGCCCCGGAAAGGGTGCGATGCCGCTTTGTTGGACACGATTGGGAAGATGGCGCCGGAACGGATCGTGTATGTGAGCTGCGACCCGGGGACGCTTGCAAGAGATGTGAAGGCGCTGCAGGGGAAGGGGTATGAGGTGAGGAAGGTGAGGGCGTGTGATATGTTCCCGCAGGGAGGGCATGTGGAGGGGGTAGTAGGACTACATCGGAGGGATTCGTGAAAACAATATTTTTCTTTTTATAAAATATGAGGTATGATATAATAGTTTCAGCAGAGTTGCGTCATGCAAGCGGCTTCACAATACAGTATGTGCAGAAAGTATGTATTTACAAGGAGAAGTATATGCGAAAAGATATAGAGATACGACGCTTATCAAAGGAACATGATTGTGAGAATTATATTAGGCTTCAAAAGGAAGTGTCGCCATTTAGACATATGTTTGATCAAAAGAAGTTTTGTGATAGGTCTTGGGAGGATATGTTTGCTGAAGGAAGACTTCCGTATTCTATTATAAAAACAGAAAACAAAGATTTTTGTGGATATTGTGCCATAAAAAATATGAAGATTGATAATCCGGAGATTGAAATAGAATTGCTCGAAAAATTCAGAGGAGGTGGGATAGGATATGCTGCATTGTATAAGTTGTTGTATACACTGACAAGAGAGTATGGGATAAAAAAATTTACATATTGTACGGATTCAGATAATTATGCGTCTCAGGCACTGGTTAGTAAGATTGGCGGAAGACCAGCAGGATTGAAACGATTCTTTTTCTTAAGGGAAAATGAAGTGGAAAACTTTGAAGAAGAAAATATGGGTATGATAGATAGTAAACTGGAGGAGGTGGCTGTGCTATTTGATGTGGAAACTAGGAAATTATTGTCACATGTGTTAGTTTATTCTATTGATATAGATGATTTTGTGCGGTCAGTAGAGATGAATAAAGGGAAACATAATAGATGATATGATTTTGATTTTAAGAAAATTTTGTACTGTTATTAATATTAAAAGAATCTTTGAGAAATTACTAATCATATTGATTATTTGCAATTTGGAAAAAATATAATACACAGAAAGGTGTTAAAGGTTATGGCTAAAAATGAAGCAGTAACGGATTTATGGGTGCATGATATGCTTGTGCAGGCTGATATTAAATTAGACCCGCAAGGTTCTTCAATAAAAGAATTGAACGAGGCATTGAAAACTGCCTCAAAGCGAGGTACAAGAAAATCTGGCTATCCTGAATATTGTGGAGTGGTAAAGGATTTCATTCTTTTGATTGAAGATAAAGCTAGTCTACAAAATCATATTATTGAGGTAAATGGTGTGGTTGCTGATGATACAAAGTCAGTTACGGATTATGCAGTTAACGGGGCTCTTTTTTATGGACGCCATCTTGCACGACTAACGACGTATAAAAAGCTGCTATGCTTTGGTGTTTCAGGGAATGAAAAACATCATAGGATAACACCAATATTTGTTGACGAACGAGAGAATTATCACATTCTTCCAGATGTTGAAAGTTTTATTTCGTTTAATGAAGATAATATTGAAGAATATTATGTAAAAGAAATTTTAAATGAGAAAACAGATAAAGAAAAAGAACTTGCCGAAATATTAAGAGATGCATCTGTTTTGCATGAAGATTTACGGAATTATGGAAATTTACAAGATCAACAGAAACCGTTAGTAGTCTCTGGGATTTTGCTAGCCTTGAACGAAAGGAAAGATGCATTAATTAATATGCTGACAGGTGATGATATGCATACAGATGGTCAGATTATTTATGAAACGATAGAGACTGCATTAAAAAGAGCTAATGTTGCACCGGAAGTAAAACGTGATAAAATCCTTCATCAGTTTAGTGTGATACAGGATACAGCTATTTTAAATACTGTGAATAGTACATTGGGTGAAACACCTTTGAAATATTACACAAAGTTTCTATATCAAAATATCTTTAAAGCAATTAAATATACTGATACGTCAGAAGATTATCTTGGAAGATTTTATGGCGAGTTTATGCATTATTCAGGTGGTGATGGACAAACGCTTGGTATTGTACTTACACCAAAGCATATTACGGAGTTATTTTGTGACCTTATAGATTTGAAACCGACAGATGTAGTCCTAGATCCAACCTGTGGAACAGGGGGGTTTTTAGTGGCAGCAATGCATAAAATGTTGAAAGAAGCTACAAGTGAAAGTCAGAGAGTGCAAATTCGTAAGAATCAGCTTCATGGAATTGAATTGCAACCGCATATGTTTACCATTGCAACTACAAACATGATACTTCGCGGTGATGGAAAGTCTAACTTATTGAACACAGATTTTTTTGCAGAATCAGCAGGAAAGATACAGTTAAATGGCCCTACAGTTGGCTTGATGAATCCACCATATAGTCAAGGGTCAAAAAAGAATCCACAACTTTATGAGATTTCATTTGTTGAGCATCTTCTTGATTCTCTTGTTCCAGATGGCCGTTGTGCTGTAATTGTTCCTCAGTCTACATTTACAGGAAAGAGCAAAGATGAACAGGATTATAAAAGTAGTATTATGAAGAAGCATACATTGGAAGGGGTTATTACCCTGAATAAAGATACATTTTATGGTGTGGGTGTTATGCCTTGCATTGCTGTCTTTACAGCACATCAGCCACATCTAAAAGATAAGGTTAGTAAATTTATTAATTTTGAAGATGATGGATGGGAGGTATCCGCTCATATTGGATTGCTGGAGACTGAATCAGCCAAAGACAAGAAACAGCATCTTCTTGACGTTTGGTTTGATCGTGCAAAGGCAGAAACAAAATTTTGTGTTGAATCGACGGTAAGGCCAGAGGATGAATGGTTACATAGTTTTTATTATTTTAATGATGAAATTCCGGCGGATGTCGATTTTGAGAAGACGATTGGTGATTATTTAACATTTGAGTTTTCAATGGTTATGCAGGGACGTAAGTATTTGTTTGAGAATGGGGGTGATAAAAATGCTGAATCTTAATGACAGAGAGTGGACTTCATTTATGTTTCCAGATATTTTTATAATTTGTGGAGGGTTTTACAATAAAAAGCCGATAGCTGTCAAAGATGGTAAAATTCCATTTGTTGGGGCAACTGATTCAAATAATGGTTTTACTCAATTTTGTACAGTAGATGATATTGATAAAACATCTAAAACAGGTGACTTAAATAATGCCCCTTTGGAGAAAAAAATATTCAAGGGTAATTGTATTGCAGTTACAAATAATGGTTCCGTTGGTTATGCGTATTATCAAAAGCATTCGTTTACGTGTAGTCATGATGTGAATCCATTATATTTAAGAAATTTTGAACTTAATGAATATTTAGCAAAATTTTTAATAGCAGTAATTGTACAACAAAGAGTGTGCTTTACTTATGTGCGCAAATGGCGGCCTAAGCGAATGGAAAAGTCGAGAATAATGTTGCCGATTGATATAAATGGAAATCCAGATTACATATTTATGGAATCATATATACGAGAAATAGAAAAGATAAAACATTTTAAATATCAGGATTATTGTCAGAGCAAATTAAAAGAGCTTGGTGAAATTGTTGAAATTGAAAAATTGGATAAAAAAGAATGGAAAGAATTTTTTGTTGCAGAATTTTTTGAACCACCAAAACGTGGAAAAAGAATTACTGCTGCTAGCTACATTGAAGGGAGAATGCCCATTGTTTCATCGGCAGGCGGAAATAATGGAGTGATTGATTTTATTGGAAATACTAAGAAAGTTAGGATTTATGAAAACTGTTTGAGTGTTGCTAATGGTGGTGTGTCTGCTGGATTTGCTTTTTATCACCCATATGAATTTATTGCAACGGATCATGTTACACATTTTAAAGGGGATAAATTGAATCAATTTCATTATTTATTTTTAGGGACAATGATTAGAAATCAGATGCATGAGAAATATGACTTTAGCAGGGAAATGACGGATTCAAGATTACAAAGAGAAAAAATTATTGTTCCAGTTGTACCATCAGGTCAACCTGATTATGATTATATGGAACAATATGCAAAAAATATGATGATTAAAAAGTACAAAGAATATATTGCATATAGAAAAAATTGTAACGTCTGTGAAAAGTGATTTATTATGCAATTATATAGACGGAGGAACACTATGATTATAAACGGAATCAATTTTCCTACAGAAATAATAAAGGCAATAGGCAACGATTCCCTTGTTGTTTTTGCAGGTGCGGGAGTTTCGGTGGATAAGCCAACAAACCTTCCTGATTTTGCTGGACTGACTCTATCAATAGCAAATTATTGTGGCGAAACATTTGATAGAGACAAGGATAAAATAGATGAATTTTTAGGAGACCTGCAAAGAAAGGGTATTGAAGTCAAAAAATTGGTGGCAGAGATATTGATGTTGGGAAATCCTAAACCTAATGCATTTCATTTTAACATTTTAAATTTATTTAACAATCATAATTCTGTTCGGATTGTTACAACGAATCAAGATTGTATGTTTGAAAAAGCGGCAAAAAAACAGGGTTGGAAAATACCTGTTTTTAATTCTCCAGCAGTGCCATATGGTGATGATTTTGCTGGAATTGTGCATTTACATGGAAATGTGAGCAATCCAGAGAATATAATTGTTACGGATGAAGATTTTGGGAAAGCATATATGTTAAATGGATATGCAACAAGATTTGTGGTAGATATGTTAAAACGATATACGGTATTATTTATTGGATATAGCTACAATGATGATATAGTGCGCTATTTGACGACATCCATTCCGTCAGATACTTTTTCTGGTGCATACATATTATGTGATAAATATCCTAAAAAAATAGAGAGAACAGGAATCAAGGGTATTTTGTTTCCAGAGGAGCAATATTCTGTTGAATGTTCTGCTATTGAAAAAATAGGAAATTATGAAAAAAGAGGACTCATGGACTGGAAAGATAGAATTATCAGCTTAAATTCGGAAACTCCTCCAGTAGATCAGGAGTCACAAGATGAAATCATGGATGGTATCAATGATTTTGCAGTACAAAAGGTTTTGTGTGACAGAATTAAGGGGAAAGAATGGTTGGCGTGGTTAGATGAGGAAAATATCTTTTCTGCATTATTTGATGAGAGTATACAACTTAATAAAAGTGATGAACTATGGGGTGGCTGGATAATATCAAATTTCATTTCCAATGAATTATTTGATTTAATTATAAAGCACAATAATAAGGTTAATTACAAATTTTGTGAAAACATTTTACTGGCATTTGTTTCAGAACAATCGGGATTGTCAAACGATATATTTGAAACATATATTATCTTATTCCGAAAAAAGATTCAGAATGAGCATGTTTTTAACTGGTTAATTCAGGGTACAGAAAAACGAGGAATGCTGGATAGCATGTGGAATTTATTTTCGGATGTTTTTAATTTTGATATTATTCTTAATACTAAATATTCTTGGGCAAAAAAGCATTCAGAATATGGTATGTCATATAAATGGAGAGTAAATAGCTATAATTTTGAAAATATATGGGATAAATTTGTATCTCCACACATGAATAAATATGCATATAGTGCTATAGAATTAGCAACCAATACGATAAAAAAATTGTATTGTGATTTGCAGGCAGTAGATATCAAGGGTAATATATTTGAAATAGATATGTTTGATATAGAAGAAAATGAGAAACATCATTATCGGAATAAAGAGATATATGTTGTTTTCAAAATCATGGTACGGGCATTTGATGTGATATATCAAAATAATAGGTTGTATTCAATCTCATGGATGAATCAGACATTAGAATTAAAGTTGCCATTACTTACACGGATTGTCTTATTACTTTTGCGTGAGAATACCAATCTCACGGCAGATGAAAAAATGGAATATGTTATAAAAAATTGTGGATTTCACGATATTCGGCTTCAAGAACAGGTTTTTAAGCTAGTTGCAGATATATTTGATGATGTAAAAGAGCGAAAAAGAGATATTGTATTACATAAAATTATGTCGGTGGATTCTTCTGATATGGTCTTTGAAAATGAACAAGAAAAGATTAGACATATTTCCTATATTCAGTATAATTGGCTGAATTGGTTAGATGATAAATGTAATAAGACGTATAAGGTGAAAATTGAATTAAATAAGATAAAAAAAGTATTTCCAAATTTTAAACCTAGAAAAAGACCAGATTTGATAATGGGACCTATTGAGACCAGACACGGAAGCGAAAGTCCAATTAGTAAAAAGGTTCTTAGAGGAATGGAAGCTAAAAAGGCTTATAATTATATAATTAATTTTAAAGAGAACGATTCTTTTATGGGACCAGATCGGTATGGCTTATTGCAAACTTTATCGGAAGTTGCAGGAGAGGATATAAAATGGACGATAGAGTTTATTGACGAATTACAGAATAGTAAAAATTGGGAAGAAATAATCTGGGAATTTATATTTACTGGTCTAAGAAAAAGTGTATGTAAGAAAAACGATTTAATCAAGGTTTTAAAACATTTGAATGAAGAGGTAATAAAGGAAAATACTCTTTTTATTGCTCAGTTTTTATTAGATAGTTTGGAAAAAGACGACATATATAATAAAATTTCAAACAATTTTCGCACTCAACTAATACAATTAATAAAAACAATGTGGGATTATCGTCAACCAATAGAGATAGCTACAGAAGATTGGACTTTTTTATCGCTTAATGATATAACAGGTGTTTTAACAAATATTATGATAAAAATATTATGTTTACAGTCTGTAGAAGGTGGTATTCCCAAATGGTTTGCTGATTTTGTGAAAAAGGTTATTCCGGGAAGTGAGAATATAGAAGAATTTATTTGTGTTGTGTGTCAATATGTAGCTCAGTTGTTTGCCAGAAACGAAAAGTGGACAAAAGAAAATATATTAAGTTATTTAACATGTGATAATTTGGATTATGTTCAAGCTGCATGGGAGGGGCTAATAGTTGGTTTACATGATTTCAATATTCCATTTGCAACCGCTATATTACCTGTTTTTCAGAAGAGTATTGAGACAGGAAGGAATTTAAAAGAAAATTTTAAAAGCCAATTTATCTATGATTATGTTATGTTACTTGTATATATTGTTGATGACCCATTAGAGTATCATATTGGTCAAATATTAAAAGGGAGTACAGAAGCAGATAGGCATCAATTTGCACTTTCAATATATATGGTTTTGGAAAATATGGAAACGGTACAAAGGTCTGAATTATGGAATCGTTGGTTGAAGGAGTATTGGGAACTCCGCATTAATAATACACCAGAAAAACTATGCTCAGAGGAATTAGAGATGATGCTTAAGTGGGTATTATTACTTCAAGATGAGTACGAAGAGGTTGTTGATTTAGTGCTTCGATCAGAATGTAATGAACTGGATAGTAATATTTTAATAAGGGATTTAAAAAATAGTGATATTGCAAAGCGGCATTCTCAAAAAACGGGTGAGTTGTTGATATATCTTTTACAGCACAATGGTATGTGGATAGATGGGCAAGTGGTAGATGACTTGTTGCTAAAATTAGAAACATATGGATTAAAAGATAGTACAAAGGAAAAAATAGATGAGTTGATTCAAAGGATTTGACTTTTAGATAATGTAGTGAGTAATGGATGTGTAACAGCGAGGTGATATAAAGTGAATCAAGATCCATTTAAGGAATATATCAAAGAGTCCGAACCAACAAAGCGAGACAAGGGATATGCGTGGCATACAGCCATAGGTCTGCAGGCGGTCGATGGACTTAAGACATCAGAATATCTGGTGCATACTGCCATCCGAAATATCGAGGGAGAGATATCTTTTGAGGAGACAAATGCACTTTTGCAGACCTACTACGAGGAAAATCCTGCTCGAGATGCGGGCGACCGTACCGAGGAAGCCGACAAGGTTTCGGCACGGATCGCAGCACTCCTGTCCGAGCGTGCTTTCAGCTTTACGCCGAATGAGTATCTTTCCATTCACAGAAAATTGTTTACTGGTATTTATTCCCATGCAGGATGCATTCGGGATTATAACATCACAAAGAAAGAATGGGTGTTAAATGGAGCGACCGTGCTATATGGCAGTGCCACGGAGTTGCGGGCGACGCTGGATTATGACTTTTCTGAGGAAAGGAAGTTCTCCTATCAAAACCTTTCGATGGATGAGGTCATCCATCATCTCGCAGTATTTATATCAAGATTGTGGCAGATCCATGTTTTTGGCGAGGGTAACACCAGAACTACAGCGGTATTCTTCATCAAATATCTCCGTACATTGGGTTTTGATGTAACAAACGATATTTTTGCCGAGAATGCATGGTATTTTCGAAATTCACTGGTCAGGGCGAACTACAACGATCTGAAAAATGGTGTTTATGAAACGACGGAATACCTTGAAGTCTTCTTGCGCAATCTCCTGCTGAATGAGAAACATCCGCTCCATAACCGGACATTAAATATCAGCGGCGTTTTCAAGGCATCGAAAAAACCGTAGGTTTTGAGGTGGGCACTCATGCACAAAAAATATGATAACATAGTCTCAGCAAAGCTGAGTCATGCAAGCTACAATTTGATCATAATGAGGTGAGGATCCGTATGAGGAAAAGAATTATTATATTTAGTATTATTACGCTTGTTATACAAACTGTATTTTGGTCGTGTATGAATTATTTTGTTCCGGTAGAAGAAGATGAATATCGCAGTGTATTATCGGGTTATGAGGGATTGCGTTATGATGTGGCACGAAAACAGGTTAGTAAAGATAGTGCTTTTCTTTCTGCAAAAGATTACGAAAGGCTAATGAAGCAGATTGACTGGATGGAAGATGTGGAACATGGGAGAGTTACGGCATATTTGCCTGAGATAGAAAATGATATAGGATACGTTCATGTATCTGTACCAGAAGATATTGCTGGTGCAGAAGGTCTTTCAGAAACGAGAGCAGTACCATTGTTGGTTTATCAGGAAGGGTTTCGGGAGTTTTTTGGAGTAAATAATGATTACATACATTATATTCAGGCGATCATGGCAGTGATAGGCATTTTACTCATGTATTATCAGGTGAGAAAGGAAAGGCTTGCAAAACAGTTACTAAATGCACTATGGTTGGTTGGAATCGTATACTTGCCGGAATTGCTTTGGATTCTTGCTGTTTATGGTTTGTCCGGAGGGGGATATCCGGGAGTGAGCGTTGGGAGCATAGGTGAGTTTTCGCTTTATGGGATCATGAGAATTGTAATCGCTTTTAGATTTTTGGGTGTGTTTACATTGGGAAATATGATGATATTTTTTAACCGACTGCTGGTGAAAAGGAAATATTTGCCAAGTGTAGTAATGATTGTGATACAGATAGTTCCAGTGATGATTGGACTTATTTTTGTTTTGTCCGGCAAATTTTCCTATATGATATGTGGGCTGTCGGATTCACTGATTATGACCAATGCGATTGTGTTTAGTTATGATTATGTAACTATTTTGTTTTTTGTAAACGTGATTATTTTGGCAGTATGCAAGTTTTGTAGAATTTATATTTATACGGAGGAAGACGTGGCAAAAATGAAACGACATTTTAGTGCTAATTTTGAATAGAGGTTTTGATAAAAACAGTAGGAAAGGAAAAAAGAAATGAAGAAAATTTTAGTTTGTATAGTTGTGGTGTTTGTTTTGTTGGCAGGTTGTGGAAAAACAGATACGGAAACTCCAGAAAAGGAAACAATATTGAGCGAAAAGGATGAATATGTGGAATCAAATATTGGTGAAGAATTTGAAAATATCATGACATCGGAGGATGTTATTATGAGTTTTCTTAGTGTTGACCGTAACGGAGAATATGTTCTTTATGGGAAAAATTTTGAAAACGGAACGATCTACAAGTATATTTATGGCGAGGAGAAAGGCTGGAAGAGCGACAAGGTGGAATGGAATGACAAGTTAATAAAAAAGATAGGCAAAAGCGATTCCATGCGATGGATCAATGTTGGATATGATGGGAATCTTTATGTTTTATGTTCTAAAGTAGATGAGGAATCAGAGAAACTGATATATGATTTGTATTGTATCAACGATGACACGCAATCTGTGGATAAGGTAAAGCTATCCTGCTTTGGAATACCAACAGATGAGACCATTACTTATATAGGTGCTTTTGGAAATGGTAATATCTTAGTTCAAAATGAAAAGGGGAGTATAGAGTGGTTTGATATTAGTACAGGCGAAATAGAAGGTACATATAATGAGCCGGTTCATAAATTGTTTATGGGAGATCGTGAGTTTTATGCGGTTGACGGTTCAAACAGTAAAGTAAATATGATATCTGAACACGATGGCACAGTAACAGAAATTTTTTCACTAGAAGATGAGGTGTTATTGAATTCTAATAATTCTAGTACTTTATTGTATGTTGAAGTGTATGAGAACGAGAATCAGGATGTTTTTGTCTTGGTTCCTTCTGGGATATATGAAGTGAATTTAACTGAAAAAGGGAATAAGGAAATCGTATCGAATTATGGCTTAGAGAGTAATACAAACATTACTAAATATGAGTCATTAGGTTTTGTTGAGAAGGAAGGAACTTTTGCAAAGATATCGACAGAAACACTTGATGAAGGAGTGAATATATACTGTTATGAATATAACTTACCGTGAATGAGATGAATCTCATAATTCGTAATCAATTTTCATCAGTGTAAGTCCGTGTGCCGGGGCTGTCGCGCCGGCGAGTGCGCGGTCTGCCTGCAAAATGGCTTGCTGCACGGTGTCGTAATCCCGCCTTCCCATTCCTACTTCGATCAGCGTGCCTGTTATGATCCGCACCATATTATATAAAAAACCATTTCCTGTGATCTGTATTTTTATATCTTCGTCGTTTTGGCAAACCGCTATGTCGTAAATGGTCCGTACCGTCGTTTTTACCTGACTGCCCGCCGAACAAAACCCGGCGAAGTCGTGTTCTCCTAAAAATAATGCGGCCGCTTTTTCCATCTTTCCCACATCGAGAGGAAGATATACAAAATAAGAATACAGTCGTTTGGTCGGCAACTGTATTTTTGCGTTTGTGATAGAATATTCATAAGTTTTCCGGCTTGCGTGATATCGTGGATGGAAGGCATCCGCTGTCTGCTCCGAATGCATCACCCGGATATCCTGCGGAAGACGCTGGTTTACTGCTATTGCAATTTTTTCTGGGGGAATCCTTGTATCCGTATCAAAGACTGCTACATTTCCCCGCGCATGCACTCCGGTATCCGTGCGGCTTGCGCCAGCCAGTTCGATCTGCTCTCCTGTCAATTCCCGGAGGGCTTTTGTCAGAACCTCCTCGACTGAGAGGGCATTTTTTTGGCTCTGCCATCCATGATAATTTGTCCCATCATACGCTACGATTAGTTTTATCCGCATAACATCCTCCGTCTTCAAATCAAATACCCCCAATGGATATTGTATTAAAATGGTGCAAAACGATTTACAATCAGAAGCGCCGCCAGATACACGACCAGAATAAAATAGGCGGCGACATCGCTTTTGAGGTATTTTAGAGGTTTCATTTTCGTCCGTCCCTCACCGCCGCGGTAGCATCTTGCTTCCATTGCCAGAGCCAGATCATAAGCCCGCCTCGTCGCAGAGACAAGAAGGGGAACGAGGATGGAGACCATCGCCCTTAAGCGTTCGGTGATCTTTCCCTCGTCGAAGCTTGCACCTCGTGCGCTCTGTGCCTTGATGATGCGGTTTGCCTCCTCCAAAAGAATCGGGATAAAGCGCAGGGCGAGGGACATCATCATCGCCAGATCATGCACCGGCACCCGGAGTTTAGCCAGCGGTTTTAAAAGGCTTTCAATTCCGTCTGTCAGTTTATTTGGCGTTGTTGTATAGGTGAGGAGTGAGGAGCCGATTACCAGATAAACTAGCCGCAGAACCATAAATAATCCTTTGCGGAGTCCCTGCCATGTCACAAGGATCGGATGCCCTTTGATCAATTCCCATTCAAACAAAACGTCGCCGGAAGTAAAAAATATATTAAAAAAAGCAGTAAAAATTATGAGAAAAATGACGGGCTTAAGTCCTCTGGAAAGATAGGAAAACGGTACGCGGCTCATGTAGATCACACTCACAAGAAATATGCTTACTATGATGTAACCGGCAAAGTCATGAAACAAAAATAAGGAAACCAGATAGACAAGTACAGCCACTATTTTTACCCGGGGGTCTAGCGCATGTATTTTTGACTCGACCGGATAATATTGCCCAATCGTGATATCTCTCAGCATCGTGCTCTCTCCTTTTTACTCAGTCCGTTTGACTGCCTTGTTCCTGTCAGCGCCTGCGGTTATAACATTTCATGACTGCATCCACTGCCTGTCTTATATTGATCGCATTGTGGGGTAAAGGAACTCCCTTTGCTGCAAGTCCCTCCATTACATATGTCACTTGTGGGGCGCGCAGCCCGATCCGCTCTAATTCTTTGTAGTGGGAAAAAACTTCCTCCGGCGTTCCGTCATAAGCAATCGTCCCGCTGTCCATAACGATAAGGCGTTCAGCATATTTTCCCATATCTTCCATGCTGTGGGAAACAGCGATCACGGTTATGTTCCGTTCTTTATGCAGCTTTCGGATCAGTTCCAGAAGCTCGTCTCTGCCGGATGGATCTAGTCCGGCTGTCGGCTCATCCAAAATAAGTACCTCCGGTTCCATTGCCAGTACCCCGGCGATCGCCACGCGGCGTTTTTGTCCGCCGGAGAGTTCCAATGGCGACGCATCCAGAAGATCGTCCGTGATTCCCACCTGTTTTAATGCTTGAAACGCACGCATATCGACTTCCAGTGGTTCAAGTCCCAGATTCTTTGGCCCGAATTTTACATCCTCAATCACGGTCGTCTCAAATAGCTGCTGCTCAGGATATTGAAAGACGATCGATACTTTTCCACGGAGTGCTTTTTTAGAATATTCTTTGTCGTTGATATCTTCGCCATTGTAATAAACACCGCCGGAAGTAGGGACGAGCAGTCCGTTCATGTGTTGGATCAGTGTGGATTTTCCCGATCCGGTATGTCCGATCAAACCGATAAATTCCCCATTGTTGATCTTAAGGTTTATATTATATAACGCCACTTTTTCAAATGCAGTTCCTTTTCCATATACATATTCCACTTCGTTGAGTAAAATCGACATGCTCTCCTCCATTTTCATAACAGGATTTGTGCCATCCTGTCCACAAATTCTTCCACGGTGATAATACCTTCCGGGAGAGGGATGCCCTGCTTCCGGAGTTGTGCAGCAAGCTCCGTCACTTGGGGAACGTCCAGACGGTATTCTTTTAATTTCTCTGTCTGGGAAAAGATTTCTTTTGGCGTTCCGCTCATGACAAGTTTGCCTTTGTTCATCACGAGAATGCGGTCTGCTTCGGTAACTTCATCCATATAGTGGGTGATCCACAAAATTGTAATTTTTTCTTTTTGGTTGATTTCCTTTACCGCCTGCAATACTTCTCTTCGCCCGACCGGATCGAGCATCGCTGTCGATTCGTCAAATACGATGCATTTTGGCCGCATTGCTAATACTCCGGCGATTGCCACACGCTGCTTTTGTCCGCCTGACAAGGTGTTGGGAGATTCTTTCCGGTTCCGGTACATCCTTACTTTTTTGAGCGCATCCTCCACGCGCTGCCAGATTTCCTTCGTCGGTACGCCGAGATTTTCCGGCCCGAAACCAACATCTTCTTCCACAACGCTGTGTACGATCTGGTTGTCCGGATTCTGGAAGACCATGCCCGCCCGCTGCCGGACTTCCCATAGCATTTCCTCATCGCTCGTGTCGATATCATCCACGTAAATCGTCCCCTCGCCGGGAAGAAGGATCGCATTGATGTGCTTGGCCAACGTCGATTTTCCTGAGCCATTGGCACCAAGAACTGCGACAAATTCGCCCTTATTTACCTGAAACGACAAATGGTCAAGTGCTATTTCCACGCCGGACACCTCATCATTTTCGTCTCTCCGGATATATTCAAATACAAGGTTTTCTGCTCTGATCAAAACGACACCGTCCCATCGAATGAATTGCCATCGGTTACATAGAGATTCTAACATAAGATCCTTGCTTTTTCCATTGTTTTTCATTGAAAATTGTTATAAAATAAAAAAAGATGGAAGGAGAAATGAGGATTATTGCGATAAATCGCTCAGAAATGAGGATTACTATGGAATTAAGAACGGAAAGATTGATCCTGCGTCCGTGGAAAGAGGCAGATGCGGAGAGTTTATATAAGCATGCGAAAGACCCTGATATCGGGCCGATCGCCGGATGGCCGCCCCATAAAAATATCGAGGAAAGCCGGGAGGTCATCAAAAATGTATTTTGCGGGCAGGAGTGTTACGCTGTCTGCCTAAAGACAGACAATATAGCGATCGGTTGTATTGAGTTGAAGCTTAATGGAAATACGGATATGACGGAACGAGATGATGAGTGTGAAATCGGTTATTGGATCGGAAAAGAATTTTGGGGACGAGGTCTTATTCCGGAAGCGGCGAGAGAGCTGATCCGTCATGGGTTTGAACATTTGGGTATGAATGCGATCTGGTGCGGCTATTATGATGGTAATATGAAATCAAAAAGAGCTCAGGAAAAAGCGGGATTTGTGTATCATCACACATGCGATGAGGTTCCTGTGCCGCTTATGGGTGAGACCCGGGTGGGGCATACCACTTGTTTGACGAGAGAGCGTTGGAGGACGGGAAAAATATAAATTACTAAAAAATAATTTCAGAAAATGGAGGTAAAAAAATGAAAAATGCAGCAAAGAAAATAATGATGGTTGTTGTAGTATTCAGTTTGTTAGCAGGGGTGTTATCAATGCCGGCGCAGGCGGATGCAAAAGATACCTATTGGATGATGGGGGTATCGAAAACGGCAGGCGGCGATATGAAAATGTATTACAAGGGAGATAAAATCGTATTAAAGGGGAAAATGAAAAAATCAACTTCCAAAAATAAGCTGTACGACGCCAAAGATAAAAAATGCTCTTGCACATTAAAGGTTGCCGACAACTGCAAAGTAACTTTTGTAGAGGCTGAAAACGTCCAAACGATAACATATAAAAAGTGGGTAAAAGACATTGGATACAAAAAAGGCGATGCGGTTTCTTGTATAGAGGCTGATTTTAAGGTTGTAGGGAAGAAGATTACAAGGATTCTCTTTTCGGCTTAGGGGGAGGGATTTGATAAGTTAGTGTAAAATTATAGTTGGCAAAAAAAATAAAGGGAAGAAGCCGAAACC
>JAMPFC010000037.1 GCA_023664685.1 Roseburia sp.
GGCTTTTGTCTTTCTATCAGGACAACCGTTTCTCGCAGTTTGACACCAGACAAACTGCAAAAAGGGCAGAAGAACCGATTGAATTGGTACAGTTGTTGCGTATGCTCTAAGGAAAGCCAGCTGCTATAAGACAGCAGAGTAACGGTCAAAGCAAAAAGACCGAGTACTGTCCCCTACTACCAAGTTTGCAGAGAGAGATTATTTTCAGAAAAATCGCCCTTCTGCATGGGTTATAAAAACGCTGCGTTATTTATATAGCGCAAGCGCCCATGCAGAAAGGCGATTTTCTTTTCCTCTAACGAAAACTCTTGATCCAGTTGATCAGCGACTCATAATGCGTCTGCTGATAAACATCATTTCGCATCTGGTCTGTTACAGAGCCATTTGATTCCATAATTGTAAGAATGGCTTCCTGAAGACCGGCAATCTTCCCCTCTTCAAAAGTTTTTCCGGAAACAGGTGTTTCCTTAGATTCCGAAACTGTTTCCGAAACCGTTTCTGGCACAGGTTCTGGTACCGTCTCCGGCACGGAAGTTTCTTTTGGGACATCCTCTGTTTTTTTTGGAGCCGCCGGAATCGGTATTACAACAGGCTCATCTTTTGGAAGAGACATTCCTTCCTGACAGGGGAGCCAGATTTCGCCGGAGCAGGCGCGCACATTGACCGCAATCGTCCCATTTACCACGGACACTTTTTCCCCTGACAGTGCGCCGATGTAATTTTCTGCATTTCCGACGGGGACGGTCATAACAAAATCGCTGTCGTCATTGTTGACTGTTACGACGACGGATTCCCCATCCAGATTCCGGGAAAAGGCGTACTGCCGGTTCGTGAGCGTAAGTTCCTTGTAGTCACCATAGGAAAGTGCTTTTGTCTCCTTACGGACAGCGCCGAGTCTGGCGATCAGCCGGGTGTATGGATTTTCTTTGACCGCATCTTTATAGTCGGCAAGAGAAAGTGCCGGCCGCAAAGAAGCGTCCGAGTGGCTTTCCTTTTTCCCCTCGATGGCAAATTCAGACCCGTAATAAATGGACGGAACGCCGGGAAGTGTATACAAGAGGACATGCACCGGTGTAAAATGTGCTTTGTTTGTAAGCTTCGTATAAATACGCTCCACATCGTGGTTGTCCACAAAGTTATAGAGCTTAAGACCGTCTGGGCGGTTGCCGCCCATTTCATAAAGACGTTTTACCGTGTGGGCGATCTCAAAGAAATTATGGTCATTGTGGCCGGAGTAGAGCGCCTTATGAAGATGATAATTTGTCACGGAATGCAGAGTGCCTTCATTCACCCAGCGGGTGTAATCTCCGTGGATCACCTCGCCCATAAGCCAGAACTCAGGTTTCACTTCGTTTGCCACATGACGCAGTGCCTTCATATATTCAAAATCAAGAACATCTGCGGCGTCAAGACGGATTCCGTCGATATCAAACTCGCTGACCCAAAAACGGATCACATCGCAGATATAATCCCTTACAGCCGGGTTGTGTTGGTTTAACTTGACTAAAAGGTTATAGCCGCCCCAGTTTTCATAAGAAAACCCATCGTTATATTCATTGTTTCCGCCGAAATTCACATTGCAGTACCAGTCTTTATATTGGGAATTTTCCCTGTTGTTCTGAATGTCTTTGAAAGCAAAAAAATCCCTTCCTGTGTGGTTGAACACGCCATCTAAAATGACGCGGATGCCATTTTCGTGGCATTCGGATACAAAATGTGCGAGATCTTTATTGTCTCCAAGACGACTGTCCAGTTTTTTGTAATCTGTCGTTTCATAACCGTGTCCTACCGATTCAAACAGCGGGCCGATATAGACCGCATTGCAGCCAATCTCCCGGATGTGGCCGATCCAAGGAATCAGGTCATTTAAGCGGTGAACAGGCTCTCCATACGGATTTTCCGTGGGCGCACCGCAGAGTCCCAGCGGATAAATGTGATAAAAAATCGCTTCGTCATACCAAGCCATAAATGTGTTCCTCCTTACTGTACAGTTTTTCTGACCACAAAATTATAACACATTTGGAAAGAATTTAGAAGAAAAAAGTAAAATAAGTTTGTTTCTTTACACAGGCGGATGGATGTGTTATGATGGAAAAAACGTATAAAGAGGTATTTCAATGGGTAAAATCAAAAAAATCCGTATTTTTTTAATCATAATTGTGATCGCTGCCCTGATCATCTGCATTTGTTTGCTTTGGCGCAGACAGCAGACATGGCCGATCCGTTTTCACTCTGAGTTGGATGCGTTTTTCGGCGCAGACCGTTGGGAATATCTTTCAGAGGAAACAAAGAAAAGCCATATATACACTGTAAGGCATTACTCTGCCGACGCACCCGCTGCAGAGCAGGAAGTTCCGGGGGCGTATCATAATTGGGACATCCGTTTTTCTAACCGGAATGGCGAGGAAGAAATCTGGACGATCACGGATCATGCCATGAAGATCAACCATTCCAAAAATGATTTTTTCAGCGCAGACAGATTTTCTGCCAGACAGGCATTAACCCGTGAACTGATGGAAATTTCCTTTTCGGTTGCGGAGGAAAAAATCCATGAAGAACTGTTGCAAAAACTTTTGCCTGAACAGGAGGCAGACTGTCTCAAGGTGGATCTTTCTTACCGTGGCGGCAATCCCCCTCTGGAATTATACGATAAACTGACGGAGCAGTCATGGTTTACTGCCGATCAGGCATCTGCTTCCGATTATCTTTCCTCTGATCTTTATGATTTCTATCTTTGGATCCATGCGCACGATTACAAAGTTGAAAAGCTGACGGAAAGCGAGCGTGAGCATCTGATGGGAAGTCTCGGGGAACTTGAAAAAATCCTGCTTGATACTTATGGGGAATACGCTGATTATGAAATCTATCTTGATGACGAACATACCGCACAACATTAGAAAGACCGCACGGAAATCAATTTTGAACGACGATTGTTCTTGAAATGGGTAAACTTCGTGCAGCAGCAAGAATATTTTCGCTTTGGACCCGCTTTCGCTAGATAAACACGTAGCGGTGCTAAGGCTACAAGGTGCGCCTTCCGCACCTTATACGTAGCCTAAGGACCGACGGTTTATAAGGTCCTCATCTGAAAATATTCCTGTTGCTGCACGAAAGTTTTTTGTAATCTTTGAACAATAGTTATTCAAAATTGATTTCCGTAGAAAAATCGCATAACTCTTGACAAAAGGGTCTATAGATGATAGACTGATAAAAGAAGACGAATCAAAGTTGTGTCAAAGGCAAGCATACCGGTAAGGGGATTAAGGCGGACAAAGTCTGCCTTGCAGAAATGGAGGACAGGATGAAAAATAATATGTTATCAGAGAGTGAGATGGCGTTTGCCCGGATCATATGGGAAAAAGAACCGCTTCGGTCGGGGGAACTGGTCAGGCTTTGTGAAGAAAAATTTGGCTGGAAGAAATCGACGACCTATACGGTACTTAAAAACTTATGCAATGTTGGGATTTTTAAAAACGAGAATGCAGTGGTGACGTCTCTGGTAAATGAAGAAAAATATTTGGAGAATGAGAGTACCCAGATCGTCAATGAGAGATTTGACGGTTCGATTTCTAAGTTTGTGACCGCATTTACCGGGCGTAAAAAATTAAATAAAAAGCAGATCGATGAATTGAAAAAGATTATTGAAGATAATTCGTGACAGTAAGATTTGGGAAATTTCCTGTAAGAGAAAAAGTTATCAAAGGCGGGTGATTCAAAATGCGTGATATGTGGAGAAGGCTTGCTTTCATCATGACGGTCATATTTTGCTTTTCCGTGAGTTTGTGCGGTTGTGGAATAAACCCTGTGCCGGAGAGTTCCAAAGAAAAAGCGGGTGATGCGGAGGTAAAAGAACGTTATGTGGAAAAAGGGGTGTCACTCTTCCCAGAGCATGACATCTGGCCGGAAGAGAGCATACGCTCGGTTAGTTTTGCGATGGGAGAGGAAGGGAAAATGTCACAATTTGTCTTGCGCCGGGACGAATCAGACGGAGTGAAGACAGCGTATGGTAAGTTAGTGATGCTCGATGGGGAATGGATCAAAGAGGACATTTCATGGCAGGAGTCCTTTGATGCAATGTTTGAGGGAAAAAACGTTGAATTGCAGGAATGCTATTATAGCGGGGATGGCTGGCTTTATCTGTATGTGATGGAACTGGAGATGAGTCCAGAGCAGGAAAAAAGCTATGAGAAGGAAAAAGAGGCGGCAAAAAAAGAAAAGGAAGAGACCGCGGTCGCTCCATCTTATGATGTTAACCGGCACAACCATCTGCTGAGGGTAGATGAGAAAAGCGGTCAGATCACGGAGATGAGCATACCTGAGCAAACAGTTGAAGAAGTATATGGGGGAGATATTCCGGCGGGGGTCAGATATGGGATGGCGCCGGAAAAATTTACATTCTTTGAAAATGGCAATGTATTGATCACAAACGATGGGGAGATAAACGGTATTTATTCCCTGCCGGATGGGACGCTTGAGAGCAGCAGTGAAATGAGTGACCGTGTGTCGGACGTGTACGCCGGTGATGAATTTTACTGTTATGCTGCTTTGAACCAGAAGAGTGGAAATGTGGATGTAAAAGTATATGATGAGGATCATGTACTCCAGAATACGATTTCGACGGTTGTTCCATTTAATTCCAAAGGACGGACGAATATCGCATTGGGAACGAAAGAGGATACGATCGTGATGGCATGTGAGCAGGGTATTTTTGAAGCAAAATGGGATGGTAAGTCATTTGAGGAAAAGGCGGGATATGAGACGGATCAACTGTACTATCTGTCACCGTTTAGTTATTATCTCCTGCCGGGTGTCTATAAAGGAGAAAGCGAAGATTATTATACGAAAATGTTTGAATATGATCCGAATACAGAATATTTTGGTGGAATCTCGCCGGAACTGATCGGGTACTATTCCCGCAAGCCAGCCGGGGAGAAAGGGTGATTCCGGTTTCGAAAATTTATTGTACTTACCGTAATATATGTTATAATGAAAATAGCTTTTTTGATACGAATGGAGGGACGGATTTGAAGAAAAGAAAATGGATTCCGGCGGTGTTGGGATTGGGAGTCTGTGTCTGCCTTACATCCTGCGGACTTTTGCCGACAGAAGAAGAATTTGATGCGGCGCCGGTCGTAAAAGAATACGAGGGAGCAGAGTTTAATAAGGTTACTGTGACCCGTGGAAATCTTGTAAAAACCGAGGAGATCAGCGGAAAATACAAGGGGACAGTCCGGGAGGAGGTCATGACGGACGGAGTCAGCGTCATTAAAAAGATTCATGTCAAAAAAGGACAGCGGGTAAAAAAAGGCGACAGACTTTTAAGTTATATTGTTCAGGGAAGCGAGAATACGCTGCGGGAGGCAGAAAATAAGATTGAGAAAACAGAACTTCAGATCAAACAGTCGAAGCGTCTTATGGAAATCGAAGTTGAAAAGGTAAATAAAACCGGAGGGAGTAAGAAGGAAGCGGACAATGTAAGAAACCAGTATGAACAGCAGATCAAGTCTTATGAATCCAGTTTGAAGCTTCTGAAAATGGATGCCAAAATAGCAAAAGAAGAGTTAGAAGATGAAGAGATTCGGGCGACCGTCTCCGGAGTTGTGACGTTTGTGGATGAAGAGGCTGTTGGGACATACGGAAATGAAAAAGAACCGACGATTACGATCGAGGGCGCAGTCCGCAACCGCTTTGAGGCAAACAGCAAATACGCCTCCCGATGCAAAGAGGGAGATGTGGTCACGATCGACGTAAAAGGACAAGAATACAAGGCGACAATAAAAAAAGAGAAAGATTCGACGGATACGATTTATTTTTATCCGAATACGAAGGGAAGTTTGGAGGACAATACGATCTGTTCTTATCAGGTGGTCTTGAAAGAGAAAAAAGATGTTTTGTATCTTCCGTCAGCGATCGTGTATACAATGGGAGATAAGCATGTTGTCTATTATGAAGATGAAAATGGCCTGCGGTCTACGAAAGAAGTTACGATCGGTGAGACGATCGGGAACTCTGTGGAGATCACGAGCGGTCTGGAAGAAAATGAACAGGTGATTGCAAACTGATTTGAAATGAAGGTGATTTGGAATGAAAAAAGTGCTGGGTGTATGTATGGCAGCCATAATGCTTCTCTGCGGATGCGGTCAGACGGAGACGGTAGAAGTGCCGGAATTGATCGATGCTGTGGGAGTGGATATGGATACGGCGGAAGTTGTAAAGATGGATCTGAACGGAACGATTTCTTTTGCCGCACAGGTTGAGCCGGAGATCGAGGCACTTTCCTTTCTTTCCTCGGGAAGCATCGATACCCTTAAGGTGACGATCGGGGATAAGGTAAAAAAAGGACAGCTTCTCGCCACGCTTGCCGGAGGTGGCGGAAAAGCGAAAACTTTAAAAAAGGAGATTAAAAATCTGGAATCCCAGAATGAGGATACGAACAAACAGAGCCGCTATGATATTGATATGCTCGAGGAGAATGTGCGGAGCATTGAAAAAAAATATAAAAAAGAAAAGAACAGTGATCAGAAGAAAAAGTTAAAAAAACAGATCACCGAGGCGGAGTATGATGTAAAGCTTGCCGAGGAAAAATTAAAACAGCAGAAGGAGCTGCAGCAGCTTGAGATCACCCAGAAAAAACGAGAGCTTGCAGAAGCGCAGAAAAGTTCCGGGAACACAAAACTGTTTTCTCCGATCGATGGCGAGGTGGTTTCGACGACAGGGGGAAGCGGTTATATGGTACAAGGCGGAACCACTGCGATACAGGTGGCAAACATGAAAGCGCCGCGGCTGAAAACGGCCTATGTCTCAACCTCAAGCCTTGCGAAAGCGGTTAAATGCATGGCGTTAGTCAATGGCAGACGTTATGAGATCGTTGCCGAGGAGCAGGAGGTTTCCCGATACGATGTAGAGACCGGAAAACATCCGGAATTTACATGGTTTGATTTTGTGGATGAACATGTAGACGTAGAGGTCGGAAAGTCAGCGTCGGTGGAGTTGTACACAGATTCGGTGAAGGATGCGCTTGTCGTTCCGGTAAATGCGGTGCTTGGGACAGGCGAGGAGAAATATGTCTATCTCGTGGAGGGAGATGCGAAAATAAAAACCAATGTGACTACCGGGGTGAAGACGGATGCTTATGTACAGATTGTCACAGGGGTAAAGGAAGGGGATGTGGTATATGTGGAAAGCTAAACTGGTTTCTCTGGCATTGGCGGTTATGCTGCTCCTCTCAGCCTGTGGGGCTTCCGGTGACAAAAAAAGCGATGAAGTATTTTTGTATGAGGGCGAGGTTTCCGGCAGTGCGATCGATGCCGCCGAAGAACAGTATGAGACGACGACGGTGCGCAGAGAGGATTATCAGGAGATTTTTTCCTCCACCGGAGAACTCGAATATACCGATGTGGATACGATCTATATCGATGATCAGGATGCGGTGCTTGATTCGATCAAGGTGAAAAAGGGACAGCGGGTGAAAAAAGGAGATGTGCTTGCGGTATATCATGTGGAGACCTCCGAAACAAAACTGCAAAAACAAAAACTTTTAAACGATCAGGCAAGGGCTGAGTATGAGGCAGGACTCAGTAATCTGAACAAGTCGCTTTCGGATGCCCTAAATGAGCAGAAGCAGCTTGCGACAGATGCCGAGAAAAAGATGAAGGATCTTGAGATCAAAAAAATGCGAAAAGAGATTGAAGCATATAAAAAAGGCGAAAAGGAGATCCGCGAACAGGAAAAGGATTATGAAAGACTTGTGAGGCTTCAGTCAAAGACGAATTTTGTCGCCAAAAAAGGCGGCGTGGTAACGTCAGTGAAACGTGAGTATGTGGGAGAAGAATTAGACGCCTCAAAGGGTATCATTAAACTCAGAAATAATGACAAATGGCTGATCAAAGTGAAGGATTCTGCCTCCATGCTCCGCTATAATATGGATGTGAAGGTCAGACTTGGAAAATCCGTAAATGATTATCAGCACGAGATGAAGGGAAAGGTCATCACTGCCTCAGATATCACCGGTGTAGCAGAAAACGATGAGTCGGGAGATGCAGTTGTGTACGTCGATATCAGTGAAGCGGATAAGAAAAAATATGATTTTGAAAAAAGTACGATTTATATTTATGCGGTATCCTTTGAGGTAAAGGATGCGCTTATGGTTGATGCGAGTGCGGTAAATACAGAGTCTGTGGGAGTGAATAATGTACCGTATGTCTATGTGTTAGAGGATGGGAAGCTGCACAAACGCTTTGTGGTGAGCAATTATAAAAATGACAAGGACTATCTCATTGAACAGGGCGTCAGCGAGAACCAGACACTTGCCATTGTGGAACAATATTAGGAAAGGGGGACTCGTTTTGATTCGTTTTATAAAGCAGAAACTGATACATAAAAAATGGATGGTCGTATGTCTCCTGATCGGAAATATTCTTCTTGCCGCGATTTCAAGCAGTAATCCTATGTACCGGGATGCGGCGCTTGAAAAGACGTTGAAGTCCAAGTATTCGGATTATATTGAGACGACAAATGCCTATCCCGGCGTCATAACATTTGACGCTGCGATGGATGCCGGAAAGGGACATGAAGAAAATTATAAAAAAATGCAGGAGATTGCAAACAATGCCTCCGATACGCTGGGAGTTGAAAAACAGTATTTGGTTGAGTTTTCGGGGACGCAGAAGTTCAGGGGGACTTATCTGCAGTCAAGGGGGAACAAATCCTCGTCGAAGTCGATGAAGATCGCCGCCATATCAGACCTTTCCGAGCATGTGAACATTCTGGCGGGTGAACAGTATGGCAGCAGTTTGTTAGAGGACGGTGCCATTCCTGTTATCTTGAGTCAGCGTGCCATGACAAAGTTGGACGTGATCTTAGGAGATGAGATTGAATTTGCCAAGCTGAAAAATGGGGATGGCTCCCTTATGAAAATAAAGATCGTGGGTGTATTTGATGCGAAGGATTATGAGGATAATTATTGGGTGAAGGGACCGAGTGAATACTATCTTGAGGTATTTATGGATCCGGAGCTTTTCCATAAGACATTTATCAATATGAACGATCAGCAGTTCAGCATTGAGACGAACTGGCATCTTGTCTTTGATTATGAGAAGGTGAGGCCTGCGGAGACAGATGCGCTTGTGAGCCGGACAGAAGCACTTTGCAAAAGTGTTGCCGGAGAGCGCCGGATCGGGATTGATACGCCGGATTATATGGGGGTACTGAGGGAGTATCAGACAGCGGCAAAGAAAGTATATACGACGCTCTTGATCCTTCAGATACCGGTACTGGCGCTGTTGCTTGCCTTTATCTTTATGATTTCCAGACAGATGCTTGACATGGAGCAGAACGAGATCGCCCTGCTCAAGAGCCGTGGAAGCAGTAAAAAACAAATTTTAATGATTTATTTTCTGCAGTCGGCGATCCTGTCTGTTGCGAGCAGTATCATCGGGGTGCCGCTGGGCTATTTCCTCACAAAAGCACTTGGTTCGACAAATGGCTTTCTCGAGTTTATACAGAGAAAGGCACTGCATGTAAGGTTGAGTCCGGAGGTGTTTTTGTATACGTTAGGAGCGATTCTGGTTTCGATCGCTTTTATGGTTCTTCCGGTTATTAAAGAAGCAAATGTGACGATCGTAAACGTAAAACACAAAAAGAACGACAGAAGCAGAAATATATTCAGCCGGGTATATCTGGATGTCATCCTGCTCATTGTATCGCTGTATGGTCTGTATTCCTTTACCGCACGGAAAAATGAGTTGATGACAAGTATGCTTGAAGGGGATTCTATCGATCCGTTTTTGTTCATTTGTTCCTCGCTCTTTATCATCAGTGCGAGTCTAGTAGGACTCCGGCTGCAGCCGCTTTTGATCAAACTGGTATATTATATCGGGAGGAAGGCTTGGAAACCCGCATTTTTTGCTTCTTTCCTGCAGATCATCCGCACAAGGAAAAAGCAGGGATTTATGATGGTGTTTCTGATGTTTACGGTTTCGCTCGGTATTTTTAATTCCACTGTGGCGAGGACGATCCTTTCTAACTCAGAAAAAGGCATCCGGTACAGCACTGGCGCCGATCTGGTACTCCAACAGCCGTGGGAGGACAACTCCCTCGCACTGCAGTATTATCCAGATCTTGAACTGACTTATACAGAACCGGATTTTGGGGTATATGAGAGCATGGAGGGTGTCAAGGCGGCGACCCGGGTATATAAAAATGACCAGATCGTGACGTCGTATAATAACAAAGATGATTCAGATGGAGAAGTTAAGACGACGCTGATGGCAATCGACACGAAGAGTTTTGGCGAGACAGTTTCCAAATTTCAGACAGACCTTCTTCCAGTGCATCTGAACCGTTATCTGAATGCGATGGCAACAAAGACAGATGCGGTACTGGTCAGCAGTAATTACCGTGAAAAGCATGAGCTGGAGATTGGAGACCAGATCACGTTCCGGAATGAGGAGAATGTCGAGGCGACAGGTATCATTTATGGTTTTGTGGATTATTTCCCGGGATATGTGGAGGAGAGCCATTCCCTGAATGAAAAGGAGACGCTTGTCACGACAGAGAACTATCTGATCATAGCCAATCTCGCGCAGGTACAGCAGATATACGGACTGCGTCCATATCAGGTGTGGATCCAGACGGACGGTTCCTCGCAGTTTATTTATGACTATGCAGAGGAAAATAATATTTCTTATACGACATTTGAAGATGTGTCTGCCAAAATGGTAGATGTGAAGAATGATGCTTTGTTTCAGGGGACAAACGGTATCCTCACGATGAGTTTTATCGTAATACTGATTCTTTGCTGTACTGGTTTTCTGATCTACTGGATCCTTTCGATCCGTCAGAGAGAGCTTTTGTTCGGTGTGTTCCGGGCTATGGGTATGACGAAACGGGAAATCGTACAGATGTTAGTCAACGAGCAGATATTCAGTTCGGGGGTTTCTATTATCATTGGTACAGCGATCGGACTTTTGGCGTCGAAAATGTTTGTGCCGCTTGTGCAGATTTTTTATGCATCAACGGATCAGGCGATCCCGCTTGAGGTGGTAAATAAACCGTTGGATATGATCCGGCTTTTCAGTATCATTGGAATTGTGATCATTGTGTGCATGGTCGTACTTGGAAAACTGATTTCTAAGATAAATATTTCCCAAGCGTTGAAACTTGGTGAAGATTAGTAGAAATGAGGTAAGAACATGGAGAATATTTTAGTTACGGAGGGAGTTAAGCAGAGTTTTCCGCTTGCTTCCGGAGGTGAATTTGTGGCGCTGCATGATATCGGGATCAGCGTCCCGAAAGGGAAGCTTACGATCTTGCGCGGACGCTCCGGCTCAGGGAAAACAACGCTTATGAATATTTTGAGCGCATTGGATTATCCGAAGGCGGGAAGCGTGATGTTTGAGGGGCAGCATCTGGAGGAAATGAGCGAGGGCAAGCGGGAAGAGTTCCGGAAGATGAATGTGGGGTTTGTCTTTCAGTCCGTCGCACTGATCCCCATGATGACAGCATATGAAAATGTGGAATTTCTTTTGCGGCTTGCGAAATATTCGGGAAATAAGAGAAAGCGCGCAGAGGAGTGCCTCAAACTGGTGGGGCTTGGACAACGTATGCACCATATGCCGCAGGAGTTGTCAGGCGGAGAACAACAGCGTGTTGCGATCGCGCGGGCGATCGCCCATAAGCCGAAGATTGTTTTTGCCGACGAACCGACAGCGGAACTCGACACTGCTACCGGTCTTCAAGTCATGAAGATTTTTAAGGAGCTGATCAGTAAAGAGGGTGTAACGATCGTTATGACAACTCATGATATGGGATTGTTGGATATCGCAGACTGCATATATCACTTAGAGGATGGTGAGATTGTAGATGAAGAATAATTTATTGAATAAATTAAATGAATTTCGGCACATAAACAAGCAGACGTCGGGGAGTGTTGGCGCGACGGAAGAACTGGACATTCCGGAGGATGTCATGATCGAGTGTGACGGACTGGTAAAGATCTATAAGACAAAGGATATCGAGGTGCTGGCACTTCAGGGACTGGATCTTACTGTCCGCCGCGGGGAGTTAATGGCGATCATTGGAAACAGCGGAAGCGGAAAATCTACGTTTCTAAATATGATCGGAGGTCTTGACCGGCCGTCTGCGGGCAAATTATATGTGGATGGAAAGAATCTGTTTCAGATGACAGAGGAGGAGCTTGTAGAGTATAAGCGAAGTACGGTAGGATTTGTCTGGCAGAATAATGCGAGGAATCTTCTCCCCTATCTGACCGCATGGGAAAATGTGATGACGCCGATGCTGTTTCAGAGCAATGCGGCGTCGGAACAGGAGAAGAAGAAACGGGCAGAAGAGCTTTTAGAGTTGGTGGGACTGTTTGAGAGGAAGGACAATAAGCTCAGTCAGTTGTCTGGAGGGGAGCAGCAGAGGGTTGCGATCGCGATCGCCCTTGCGAACAATCCCAAGCTTCTTTTGGCGGATGAACCGACCGGAGCTGTGGATCGAAGGACAGCAGATGATATTCTCGATATGTTCCGCAAATTGAATGAGGAGTTAGGGATCACGATCGTGATCGTTACCCATGACAAGGAGCTTGCTTCTAAGGTAAACCGCGTGATTTCGATTCGGGACGGGAAGACGAGCAGTGAGAGGATCATGCGGAGTGAGTACAAGAAACGTCTGGAGGATATTACCATAGACTGGAATGAGGAGCAGGTTCAGGAGGAGTTTGTGGTACTTGACCGCGCAGGAAGGATACAGATCCCATCAGAACTGCTTCAGGAAATGGGAATGAATGGAAATAAAGTTAAATTAGAGCTAATAGATGGAAAAATTGTCATTGAAAAACCTGAGAATTAGTGTTACACTTGGACTGTTGGTAATAGTAATGATTATTTTCCGGGGGAGTAGGAACACCGGGAGATCGTGAGGATGTTATGAGCAGATACGAGTATATACGAAGGAAGATCAGAAAAGGCACAAACCGGCTCAGGAGAAATAAAAGACAAAAGCTGAATGTGGTCATGGCATTGTCAGTCATGGCGGCGGTAGTACTGGTCGTAGTTCTTTCTATCGTGAAAATATACTCTGCGGTAAATAATGGAAAAACGACGGAGGAATCCGAGGGGGATCAAGCACAGGCGGCAGTGGCGACTGCGGTGCCGGAGACGGATGCGGTAGAAGCGGTAGCGCCGGTTGCGGCGACTCCGAGACCGAAGGCAGTTGCGCTTACGTTTGATGACGGGCCATCCCGCGCCCATACGGGAAAGATACTGAATACACTCCAACAGTACGGGGCGCATGCGACATTTTTTGTGCTTGGCGACCGTGCAAGGGTAGATGGGGATATTCTTCAGATGCAGTTGGCAGCAGGGTGTGAGATCGCAAGTCATTCATGGAATCACCCGAATCTCAGCAAGTCCAAGTGGAAAAAGGTGAAAAGCCAGATCGACCGGACAAACCGGATCGTAAAAAAACTTACAAACGGTTATGAGATCAATTATCTGAGGCCGCCATATGGTGCTATTAGCGATAAAATGCGGCGCAAAGTAAAAATGCCGATGGTATTGTGGAGTCTTGATACGCTTGACTGGAAGAGCAGAAATCCGAAAAAGATTTTTAAACAGGTGAAAAAGGGTGTGTCAGACGGTGATATCATTTTGATGCATGATATTTACGGGACAACCGCAGAAGCCTGTGAGCAGATCGTACCGTGGCTTCAGGAGCAGGGGTATGATGTTCTTACGGTAAGTGAACTGATGGCGAGAAATGGAAAAACTCTGGAAAAGGGAAAGGCATATTTGGATGGCAAATAAAGCCGTCTGCGCAAAATGAAAAATGTGAAACGGAGGATCGCTTGTGATTCTTTAGAGGGGCTGTCGAGAATAGATAGTCCCTTTTTAATGTTTAAGGTTTAAAAAATTTGCAAAAACCTATTTACATTTCCCGGTAAACATGTTATCATATTTTTTGCAGACGGAAAACAGAATGAAATTTTTATTCTTAATTTTCTTGAATTCTAAATGTATTCATGATAGTATATAAGTATAAATTTAAAAATATACATCGTAATTCCGTTGCAATTCACAAAAAATTTTTAATATGGTGCAGCGGGATGTGGATATCTGACATTTTTGTATGTTATTTTTGGCATTTCCTGCATAAAGGAGGAGATGCGTTGGAAAAAATAGCAGGGATACGAAATTATCGTCGGCGTGTGGAGGAATTGCAAAATCTGAACCTGACCAGTGACCTATTTGCTTCTGTTGTTTTCGAGGATATCACAGCAGTTCAGGAGGTGCTTCGTATTTTGACAGGGCTTCATGATCTGAAGGTACTCAGGGTAGAGCCGCAGCGAAGCTATCGGAATTTGTATGGCAGAAGTTCGGTGTTGGATATATGGGCGGAGGATTCACATAATAACCAGTACAACATGGAGATTCAGATTGCAGAAAATGAAGATCATTTAAAGCGTTCCCGTTTTATCCAGAGCCGGATTGACAGCAGAAGTCTCGGGACAGGCATGGAGTATGATGAGCTGCCGGAGCTGTATCTGATCTTTATCACAGCAAAAGATTTTCTGCATGTAAAGACAGGTATTACAAAAATTGTGCGTATGATAAAAGGGACGAACCGTCAGGCGGAAAATGGCGTCCACGAGATTTATGCAAATCTTGAGTATCCGGCAGAGGATGAAGAAATCACAAGGCTGCTGCGGTTTATAAAAGACACCAATAACCCTGAGATTCCACGGAATGGTTTTTCCGGATTGTCAAAGCGGGTAGAGTATTTGAAAAATGAGACAGGAGGCGTGAAAGGTATGTGTGAACTGTTGGAGAAAGAATGGCGTGAAGGGATGGAAGAGGGTCTGGAAAAAGGACTGTTAAAAGGTCGTCTCGAAGGAGTGGAAGAGGGCTTGCTAAAAGGTCGAAAAGAAGGCGAGTTACTTTGTTTGATCAGCCAAACTGTCAAAAAACGTGCAAAAAAAATGGCTGTGGAGGATATTGCAGATGCCTTAGAGGAAGATGAGGGAATGATTGAACGGATTTTGTTGGCGGCTGCTGAGGCGGGATCGGATGATGTGGAGGCGATTTATGCCTGTCTGTAATTAGTCTGTAATAAGCTGGCACAGAAATCAATTTTGACCTCAATTTTGAGTGACTACAGTTCTTGAAATGGGTAAACTTTGTGCGGTGGCAGGAATATTTTCCGCCTCGGACCCGCTTTCGCTAGATAAACACGTAGCGGTACTAAGGCTACAAGGTGCGTCTTCCGTACCTCGTGTCATTTTACACTTTGTGCAAAAGACGCACCTTATACGCAGCCTAAGAACCGACGGTTTATAAGGTCCTCATCTGAAAATATTCCTGTTACCGCACAAGATTTTACTAGTACTCCCTGAACTATAGTTATTCAAAATTGATTTCTGTGTAAGCTGAGCTTTTCTTATTGCTATCCCCCTGATACATATGCTATAATGAACGCAAGCGTTTATTGCGTTCATATTGCAAGCTGTGAAGCGGCTTGTCAGTTAGGAGGAAACAAAAAATGAAAGCATTTATGGATAAAGATTTTATCCTTACAACCGATACTGCAAAAAAATTGTTTCATGATTTTGCAGAAAAGACACCAGTATTGGATTACCATTGCCATCTGGATCCAAAAGAGATCGCAGAGGACAGGCATTTTAAGAACATAACAGAACTGTGGCTGGGCGGCGACCATTATAAGTGGCGCATCATGCGGTCAAACGGTGTAGAGGAAAAATATATAACAGGGGACGCACCAGATGAGGAGAAGTTTCATGCATTTGCAAAAGCACTCCCGAGGGCGATCGGGAATCCGATGTATCACTGGTGCCATCTGGAACTTCAAAGATATTTTGATATCTATGAGACATTGAGTGAGAAAAACTGGAAGAAGATTTACGACGCATGTAATGAAAAATTACAAAGACCGGAGATGTCAGCAAGAAATTTGATCAAGATGTCAAATGTAACTCTTGTATGTACAACAGATGACCCGGTTGACGATCTTCGGTATCATAAGCAGATCAGGGAAGATGAAAGTTTTGATGTACAGGTGCTTCCGGCATGGAGGCCGGATCTTGCGATGTGTCCGGAGAAGGAAGAATTTATTTCTTATATGAAAAAATTGTCCGACGTCAGTGGTGTGACTGTGGCAGATTTTGCTTCACTAAAAGAGGCATTAGTGCGTCGTCTGGATTATTTTGTGGAAAACGGATGCCTGATTACGGATCATGGACTTGATTATGCAGAGTACCGGCCGGTCACAGAAGAGAAAATGGAAGAACTTGTAAAACGAAGTCTTACGGGAACGAAACTTACGAACGAAGAACTCTTGCAGTTTAAGACGATGATGATGCTCTTTCTTGGCAGGGAGTATGCGAAGAGGAATCTGGCGATGCAGCTTCACTATGGGGCAAAAAGGGAAAATAACGAACTGGTATACCAGAGCGCCGGAGCAAATGCAGGGATTGACTGCATCAACGAAAAGGGGTTTACAGCAGAAGTGGCGGATTTTTTGAATGCGCTTTGCCGCACCGGCGAACTGCCTAAAACAATTCTTTATTCTTTGAATCCGACCGACAATGCAGTGATCGGCACACTTCTTGGATGTTTTCAGGGCGATGGGATACGCGGGAAGATCCAGCAGGGGTCAGCATGGTGGTTTAACGATCACAAACCGGGTATGACAGAGCAGATCACTTCACTGGCAAGTCTCGGGCTTCTGGGGAATTTTGTGGGAATGCTCACCGATTCGAGAAGTTTTGTCTCGTATCCGCGGCATGAATATTTCCGTCGTATTTTGTGCGATTATATCGGAAAACTCGTGGAAAATGGCGAGTATCCGGAGGATTATGAATTGTTAGGAGAACTGGTAAGGGATATTTCATATTACAATGCAGTGAGATATTTTGGTTTTGACCTATAGGAAAAGGATAGGGCGCAGCAGTGTGTCCGCAGAAATGAGGTAAAAATGAAATTTGAGTTAGTAGTAGAGGAAAAGGCAGCAAATATATATATTGACCGCGAAGCGTCAGATCATAAGGGTCTGGCGCATGTGGCACAGGCAGTCGCCGGAGATATTGAGTTTGTCACAGGAGTAAAGCCATTGCTCGAAGAAGAACTGACAGACCAGCCGCAGATCATCGTGGGAACACTTGGAAAAAGCTCGGTTCTCGAGCGGTTCGTAAAGGACGGGATTTTGGATGCTTCTGTACTTGCCGGAAAGCGCGAGAGCTATCTGGTCAGGAGCGTCACATACCAGAATACAGAAAAACTTATCATTGCCGGTACAGAGACGGTGTCTACCCTGCATGGCATGTACCATATTTCAAAGGAAATCGGGGTGTCTCCGTGGGTTTATTGGGCAGATGTCATGCCGGAAAAAAGAAAAGAGATCGTATTTGATGAGGGGTTTGACCTTGTGTCTGGCGAGCCATCTGTCAAATACCGTGGATTTTTTATGAATGACGAATGGCCTTCATTGGGAAATTTTGTCATGCATACGTTCGGTGATTTTAATGAATTTTTTTATGAGAAAGTTTTTGATCTTCTTCTCCGTTTGAGAGGAAATTATTTTTGGCCTGCGATGTGGTCTGCCTCGCTTCCGCTTGATGGTTCTGAAGATCCACTTGCAATCATTAAGCTTGCGACCGAACTTGGGATCACGATCGGGCAGTCTCACCATGAGCCTTTGATGCGTGCCAGTGAGGAATGGGATAAAGTAAAAGGTGATGAAAATAACGTGGGTTACGGGAAGGACTGGAATTATTATACAAATGGGGAAGGTCTTTACCGTTATTGGGAAGATGGTGTGGAGAGAGACAAAGAATTTAAGCACATGATCACGATCGGAATGCGCGGCGAGCGCGATACGATGATGCTTGGCGCAGACTCTACGATTCAGGAAAATGTAGAACTGCTGCGACGCATCATCACAGACCAGAAGAAGATCATAAAAGAAAAAGGCTGTGACCATATGCCGAAGATGCTCGCACTGTACAAAGAGGTAGAAGATTTTTACTATGGCGGAAATGGCGTCAATGGTCTCCAGTCATGGGATGGGCTGGATGATGTGATCCTGCTTTTGGCGGATGATAATTTTGGAAACGTAAGAACACTTCCGACGGAAGAGATTCGGGACAGAAAAGCAGGTTGGGGGATTTATTATCATTTTGACTATCATGGAGCGCCGATTTCTTATGAATGGGTGAATTCTACTCCGCTTCCTAAAGTGTGGGAGCAAATGTCGATGGCATATGATTATGGGATTCGCGATCTTTGGATCGTAAACGTGGGTGATATCCGTCCAAATGAGCTTCCGCTCTCGTATTTCATGGAGCTTGCCTATGATTTTGAGAGCATGGGTACCGGACACAGCAATGAGACAGATGAATTTCTTGCCGGTTGGGTTAACGAGCAGTTTGGCGCATATATAAAAGAAAAGGAAGTCCGCAAAGAAATCGAGGATATTTTAAGGGAATATGCGAGGATTCATGGACTCAGAAAGCCGGAGGCTATGAATCCGGGCGTTTACCATGTCTCTCATTTTGATGAGATGCAGAAAATGATCCGGCGTTGCGAGGCGTTGCTCCGCAAGACAGACCAGATACGGTATAAAATCCCACCGGAGTCAGCAGATGCCTTTTTCAGTCTTGTTTATTATCCGGCAGCAGCGGGGATGAACCTGCAGTTGATGAGTCTTTATGCGGCATGCAATAACTGGTATAGCGAGCAGGGCGTTTCGGCAGCGAATCTTTACCACAAAAAGGTACAAGAGGCGATCCGGCTCGATGAAAGCCTTACGGAATATTATAACGAGACGATGGCAGGAGGAAAATGGAAGGGTATGATGCTCTCGCCTCATGCATGTTTTGTCACATGGAATGACGAGGGATGGCATTTTCCGGAGACAAAGGAGATTTCCGTGCCGGAGAAGAGCAAAATGCTCATCCATGCGGAAGGCGCAGATGAGTTTGTCAGTGAAGGTGTAACAGCACTGCCAGAATTTACGGAGGCTGCGGCGGAAGAATATCATATTAGGATTGCGAATGGCGGAAAAGAGCCATTTTCATTCGAGGTGTCCGCACCGGAGGGTGTGATCGTCAGTCAGACGGCGGGTACAGTAGAGGATGGAATCGTGTCACTGGCTGTCCGGATCGACCGGACAGCCGGGGAAGGATTTGAAAGAGAGATAACGATAACAGCAGGAGAACAACGTGTGGCGGTTTCTGTTACATATACAATGACGCCGGAGGGGATTCCGGAGGGTACATTCTTTGAGCGGGATGGCATCATAGCGATCGAGGCAGAGCATTTTGCAGAAAATGTGCCTTATGGGGCGCATCGTTTTGAAAAGCTTACGGATTACGGAAAGACGCTGTCCTCCATGAAAATATATCCGACGATTGGAAATTTTGATGAGATCGGGAAAGCCCCCTGCCTTGTCTATTCGGTTTACGTAAAAGAGGCGGGCGAGTATTTTCTGAAAGCAATTACCGCACCGGGAAATAATCTGGAGAATGGAAGAACCATGCGGTATGCTGTATCGGCAGGAGAGAATGGGATCCAGATCGGCGACACTCTTCCGTCGGAAAATTATGCGATCGGAGGCGGCGCATGGGGAAGCCCGAAAAACTGGTCAGAGGGAGTGCTAAACAACTGCCATTATGGGATTACAACACATCAGTTAAATGCCGGTGTGAATGAAATCCGCTATTATGGCGTTGAGGCGGGACTTTCCCTGCAAAAGCTCATTTTGTACCGGGGAGAGCTTCCGGAATCCTATCTTGGTCCGGACGAGAGTCCACGGAGTTAATGGAATTAGAAACGCATTTTTTGAAAAAGGAGAACGGTGGATGAAAAAGGCATTGTCAAAATTTATGGTTCTTGTTATGATGGTATCACTGACCGTATTTCCGGCTAGCTGCACGGAGGCTGCCACCGGAAAGGAACTGGGGCTTGTCAAAAAGAGCATAAAAGTGAAGGTGGGACAGACAAAGAGAATAAGAACCAGACATGTAACAGGAAAAACAAAGGTGACAATACGCCAGTCAGCCTCCGGGAAAAGAAAACTCCGGGTAAAATGGGAGAAAAAGAGTAAAAGACTTAAAATCATCGGACGGAGAGCCGGGGAGACAGTGGTTGCAGTTCGCTTTAAAAAGGGAAAGCAAACGGCAGTTTCCAGACTAAAAGTTGTCGTTTGGCAGGCGGAATCTCAGAGATCGGAAACACCGGCAGAGACGCTTCCACCGGTTGGGAGTGAAACAGAAACCCCGACAGAGTCAGAGATGCCGGAGATATCTGCGGCGTCATCGACAGCAGCGTCGTCCGAAGATTCTTCGCAGCCGTCAGCTGTTGTCACTCTGGAACCATATCCATTTCCGGAACCGGATTATACAGATGATACGATGCCGGTAAAGGATATTTATGCCGATTATTTTATGGTTGGTGCAGCGATCAATGGAAGTTCATTGGAGACAATGGCTCTGAACCATGCAGGGATGTCAGGGATTCTTAAGAAGCATTTCAACAGCACGGTTTTATCAAATCTGATGAAGCCCGCCTATACACTTGATCAGGAAGCTTCCCAGAAAAGTGTGGATGGGATGCCGGTCTGCAAATTTGACACCTGCGACCCGGCGCTTCAGTTTTGTATGGAAAATGGGATTAAAATGAGAGGCCACACACTTGTCTGGCACAATCAGGCACCGGAATGGTTTTTCCATGTGGATTACGATACCACAAAAGAAGTCGTGGATGCGGAGACGATGGATCGGAGAATGGAAAGTTACATCCGTCAGGTTATCACACACTGTCAGGATTATTTTCCGGGCGTGATCTATTGTTGGGACGTAGTTAACGAGTGTGTCTGTACGGATGCGGGCAGCTATATCGTTACGAGCGGCGGTTGGAAACTGCGCGCCAGTACAAAGCAGGACAATGATTTTACCCATGAGGATTATGTGAAAAATTACTGGTATGCGACGATGGGTGAGTCCTATGTGGAAAAGGCATTTACATATGCCCGGAAATACGC
Source organism: Roseburia sp. (assembly GCA_023664685.1). GTDB lineage: Bacteria > Bacillota > Clostridia > Lachnospirales > Lachnospiraceae > Eubacterium_F. Next base: position 21,061 of record JAMPFC010000037.1, read on the forward strand.
AGATGAAGATGTAAAACTTTTTTATAATGATTATAATGTATTTATGATAGATAAGATGAACAACATCTATCAGATGGTACAAGAGCTGAAAGGGAAAGGGCTGATCGATGGGATTGGGCTTCAGCCGACGGTTCTTCTCACATGGCCGGAACTTAACAAAAAAAGTTCTGGAAGCTTTAGGACCTGTCTGGAAAAATATGCAGAACTTGGTCTGGAACTTCAGGTCACAGAATTATCCTTTAAGATCGATGCGGGAAAAGTAAGCGAGGATACCCTTTTAAAGCAGAGTGAGAGATATAAGGAAATGATGGAACTTCTTGTGGAGGAGGATACTGCGTCCGGCGGCCCATGCAACATTACAAGTGTGACGGTGTTTGGAATCTGCGACGATTATCCACTCTATGATGATTTTGAACAGAACTTGTATCTGTGGGATAAGAACTGCAATCCGAAGTCCTGCTTTTATTCCTTTATTGAACCGGGACTGGCAAGATTACAAAGTAAATAGAAATGGGGGATTCATATGAAAAAACAAAGAAAATTTAGGAAAACCGGCATGATGGTCATTTTGTCGGCAGCGATCGTGCTGACCATGACTTCCTGTGGAAGCGCAGATGATGGGAAAAATTCTGCCCAAAACACAGAAAATCTGGAGGCCGGAACAGAAGCATCTGCATCAGCAGTTACTGGAGATGCTACAAAAGTAGAATACAATAATGAGCCGGTAAAAGATATTTATAAAGACTATTTTCTTGTGGGAGCTGCGATCAATGGGCGGGATTTGGATACGATGGCGCTCAACCATGAGGGAATGACAGAAATTTTGAAAAAGAATTTTAATACGACAACGTTGTCAAATCTTATGAAGCCGGAATATCTTCTGGATCAGAAGGCATCTCAAAAGAGTGAGGATGGAATGCCAGTCTGTAAATTTGACACTTGTGACCCGGCGCTGAAATTCTGTCAGGAAAATGATATCCAGATGAGGGGACATACTCTGATCTGGCACAACCAGACGCCGAAGTGGTTATTTTTTAAAAATTACGATGAAAAGACAAAGAAGCTTGTTGACGCAAAAACGATGGAGAAGAGGATGCAGAGTTATATCCGTCAGGTACTCTCGCACTGTCAGGAGGAGTACCCCGGGGTTGTATATGCATGGGATGTTGTGAATGAGTGCGTGTCGGTAGATGAGGGCAGCTATGTCGAGACAAAGGGCGGCTGGAAACTCCGCGGCAGTACAAAAAAGGACAATGATTTTACGCATGAGGATGCACAGGAAAATTTGTGGTATACGACAATGGGTGAGAGCTATGTGAAGACAGCATTTAGATTTGCCAGAAAATATGCCGATCCGGAAGTCCGTCTTTTCTATAATGATTACAATGTGTTTATGACTGAGAAGATGGAAAATATTTACAAGATGGTAAGTGAATTAAAAGAAGAGGGAGTGATCGACGGAATTGGGCTTCAACCGACGGTTCTCTTAAATTGGCCGGATCTTGACGTGGACGGAGACGGAACATTTAAAACCTGTCTGGAAAAGTATGCAGAGCTTGGATTGGAACTCCAGATCACGGAATTGTCCTTTAAGATTGATGAGGGAAATGTCGATGACGACACGCTCAAACAACAGGCGGACTGTTATAGGGAGTTTATGGAGCTGTTGTTAAAAGAGGACTCCAATAATGGCGGCCCATGCAATATTACGAGCGTGACGGTGTTTGGAATCTGCGATGATTATCCGCTCTATGATGATTTTGAACAGAATTTGTATCTGTGGGATAAGGACTGCAATCCCAAGCCCTGCTTTTATGCCTTTGTAGAGCCGGGGCTGAAAGTGAAAAAATAGTCTCAGCAGAGCTGAGCCATTGCGAGTTGCTGTGCAACGTCGTGATGTGCAAAAAGAAAGATAGAATAGCAGCAGGAGGATTTGTTATGGCTGAAAAATGTATTGAGCTAAAAGGCATCACAAAATCATTTGACGGACAAATCGTTCTTGACAATATGGATCTTGATATTCATGAGAATGAATTTGTTACCTTGCTAGGGCCAAGTGGGTGCGGCAAGACAACAACACTGCGTATTATGGGAGGCTTTGAAACAGCGGACGCAGGAGAGGTACTTTTGAATGGGACAGATATCATGGGAGTGCCGGCGAATAAAAGACCGATCAATACCGTGTTTCAAAAATACGCTTTGTTTTCACATATGAATATTGAGGAAAATATCGCATTTGGATTAAAGATAAAGAAGAAATCAAAAGAATATATCAGGGATAAGGTAAAGTATGCCCTGAAACTTGTTAATCTTGAGGGGTATGAGAAGCGTTCACCGGATTCTTTGAGCGGCGGGCAGCAGCAGAGGATCGCAATCGCAAGGGCAATCGTCAATGAGCCGAAGATCCTTCTTCTGGATGAACCGTTAGGCGCGCTTGATCTGAAACTCAGACAGGATATGCAGTATGAACTCATCCGGCTCAAAGAGGAACTTGGTATTACGTTTGTATATGTGACGCACGATCAGGAGGAAGCCCTTACAATGTCGGATACGATCGTGGTCATGAATCAGGGGTATATTCAGCAGATCGGTTCCCCAGAGGATATTTACAATGAGCCGCAAAATGCATTTGTGGCAGACTTTATCGGCGAAAGTAATATCATCCGTGCCACGATGGTCAGAGATAAGTTAGTCAATATTCAGGGAAAAGACTTTGAGTGTGTGGATGTGGGCTTTGGGCAGAATCAGCCTGTGGACGTGGTGATCCGTCCGGAGGATCTTATTTTAGTGCCGCCGGAAAAAGGATTGATCCGGGGGACAGTAAAATCTCTTGTCTTTAAAGGGGTTCATTATGAAATGGAAATTGAGGCGATGGGGTATATGTGGCTGGTGCAGAGTACCCGTCTTGCAGAGGTGGGGAAAGAAATTGGGCTGTGGGTCGATCCGTTCAATATCCAGATCATGAAAAAACCAGAAAATGAAGCAGAGGAGGCGTTTGCAGGTGATAGAGTCTAAACACATAAAGCGTCTCTCCTATCCTTATATCGTGTGGATGGCGATTTTTGTGATCGTGCCGCTTTTTATTGTAGGTTATTATGGTTTTACAGACCGGGACGGCAGGTTTACGTTAGAATATATCCAAAGTATTTCTGCTCCGGTACATTTGAAAGCATTGCTTCTTTCGGTGAAACTTTCCGTGATCAGTACAGTGATCTGTTTTTTGCTTGCACTTCCATTAGCGATGGTCATACGGAATCTGAAAATAAAAAGCAGTGGTTTTATTATTTTCATTTTTATCCTTCCCATGTGGATGAATTTTCTTTTGCGGACGATCGCATGGCAGTCGCTTTTAGAGAAGACAGGGATCATAAATATGATTCTGGGAGCAGTCGGGCTGCCGGAGCAAAACCTCATCAATACGGAGGGGGCGATCGTTCTTGGCATGGTATATAATTATCTTCCATTTATGGTGCTTCCCATTTATAACTCGCTGATAAAGATGGATCCGGATACGCTTGATGCCGCAAAAGATCTGGGAGCAAACTGGTTTCAGGTATTGTGGCATATCACGCTGCCACAGATCGTTCCGGGCATTGTCAGCGGAATTACGATGGTATTCGTGCCGGCGATGACGACGTTTGTCATTTCCAATCTTCTCGGCGGGGCAAAGATCAACCTCATTGGAAATATCATTGAGCAGGAGTTTACGACCGCGAATAACTGGTATCAGGGAGCCGGGCTGTCTCTTGTTCTTATGGTGCTTGTGCTTGGAAGCATGGCAGTCATGTCCCGCTATGATAGGGACGGAGAGGGGGCTGTGATATGGTAAAGCTTGATCGAAAGAAAAAAATAGCCGGTGCCGGTGGAAAAATTTATCTGTTTCTTATTTTTGTATTTTTGTATGGGCCGATCGTCACTTTAATGGTATTGTCATTTAATGAATCAAAATTTCGGGGAAAATGGGGCGGGTTCAGTCTCAAATGGTATGAAAGCCTGTTTTCTTCCCGTGAGATCATGGAGGCGCTCTGGACGACACTTTTGCTTGCGTTTCTTTCCGCATTGGCTGCGACAGTACTCGGTACGATTGCGGCATTTGCAATGAACCGGATGAAGCGCCTGCCGCGGATGCTTTTGATGACGGTTACGAATATTCCGATGCTCAACGCAGATATCGTGACAGGGATTTCCCTGATGCTTTTGTTTATTGCCTTGAATTATAAAATGGGGTTCAGCAGTGTATTATTTGCCCATATTACATTTAATCTTCCGTATGTGGTGCTGAGTGTCCTGCCAAAGCTAAAACAGATGAATAAGAGCGTGTACGAGGCGGCACTGGATCTGGGAGCATCGAAGCAGTATGCGTTTTTGAAGGTAATCTTTCCAGATATCCTGCCGGGGATTTTGACCGGATTTTTATTGTCGTTTACGATGTCACTGGATGATTTTGTGATCACGCATTTTACGAAGGGCGTTGGAATCGATACACTTTCGACAAAGATCTATGCGGAGGTCAGAAAAGGGATCAAGCCGGAGATTTATGCGCTCTCTACGATCATGTTCGTAACGGTATTTGTTATGTTGATTTTTGTGAATCGGAGAAATGATCGGCGTCATGACAGACGTCATGACAGATGTCAGAGTAGCTCATAAATGCAGTAAGGCGTCACCGTGCTGAATTGAGAATGAAGTTGTGAATGGAGGAAAAAATGAAACGGATTGTTGCGATATTATGTATGCTAAGCCTTATGGTGAGTTGTCTGACTGCATGTGGGAACGCCGGGGGCGGTGCGTCTGCCGGAGAACTTTATATTTATAACTGGGGCGAATATTTTGACCCGGAAGCGGTTGCGATGTTTGAAAAAGAGACAGGGATCAAAGTGATCTATGATGAATACGAGACAAATGAGGTAATGTATCCGATCATCGCAAATGGCGCCGCTGAGTATGACCTTGTTTGTCCCTCAGATTATATGATTCAGAGGATGATCGCCGAGGGGCTTTTGGAAGAGATTGATTTTGATCATGTGCCGGGGATCAAATACATTGATCAGCAGTATATGGATGCCTGCAAAGCCTTTGACCCTGAAAATAAATATAGTATTCCATATCTCTGGGGTACGGTCGGGATTCTTTATAATAAAACGGTCGTAAAGGAGCCGGTCGACAGTTGGGGGATTTTGTGGGATGAGAAATACAAAGATAATATCCTCATGCAAAAGAGCGTGAGGGATGCGTTTGGTATTACGTTAAAATATCTTGGATATTCCCTGAACAGCACGGATGAAGGCGAACTGGAGCAGGCAAAGCAAAAACTGATCGAACAGAAAAAATCCGGTGTGGTGCAGGCGTATGTCGTCGATGAGGTGAGGGATAAGATGATCGGAAATGAGGCCGCGATCGGCGTTATTTACTCCGGCGAGGCGCTTACGTGTCAGGAGGAAAATCCGGATCTGGAGTATGTAGTGCCAAAAGAAGGGAGTAACCTGTGGTTTGATTCGTGGGTTATTCCGAAAGGTGCAAAGAATAAAGAAAATGCAGAGAAATTTCTTGATTTCCAGTGTCGTCCGGAGATTGCCAAAATGAATTTTGATTTTATCACTTACTCCATTCCAAATGAGGAGGGGCGAAAACTGATCGAGGGAGAGGAGTACCGGAATAGTACGATTGCCTTTCCGTCGCTTGATTCTCTTGCAAATTGTGAGCCATTTCAATATTTGGGGGCAGAGGTGGATGAAATCTACAATACGAAGTGGAAGGAAGTTATGTCTAACTAGCCATGCAAAAAGAATCATCGTTCCGCCGGAAGCGGAGCGTGTCTTAAGGCAGAAACGGAGTTTAGGATGGAGTTTTTAAATGTTGCGGTGGTGGAAGACGAAAAGCCTCATGCGGATGTCCTTGTAAAATATATTACGGAGTGGTTTGGGGAGAATGGCTATAAGGGGCGCATACAGGTTTTTTCCAATGCCGAGGCTTTTTATTTTGAATGGGAGGAAAACCGGACTTGGGATGTATTATTTCTTGATATCCAGATGCCGGGGATCAGTGGGATTGAACTGGCAAAAAAGATACGGGCAGAAGATGATACGACAGCGATTCTGTTTGTGACAGGTCTTACTGATCATATGCAGGAAGGATATGAGGTGTCGGCGCTTCACTATCTGATCAAGCCGGTTGATGAGGAAAAGCTTGGGCGGTGTATGGAGAGGATCGTCAAAGGAAGGGAAAAGAAATCGAGCGGGCAGGCAGTGCTTGTAGAGGCAGAGGAAGCGGGAGAAGATTTAAAGGGAGAGCGTACTATGCTCCGAATCCTGCCGGAAAAGATCGTCTATATTGAAGCACTTGCCCATTATACGGAACTGCATACAGAGGAACAGACCTACCGGGTGCGGGAGGGAATCGGGGAGTGGGAAAAGAGACTGGCGAACGGAACATTTGTCTTAAGCCACCGTTCCTATCTTGTTAATCTTCTATATATAAAGCAGCTTGGCAAGGAAGAACTCTGTCTCGATACTGGAGAATGCCTGCCCTTGAGCAGAAGAAAGCAGAAAAGCGTATATGATGCATTTATCAGATTTTACAGGAGGGAAGAATGATTTTAGTTGGATTGGCTGTTCTGGCAGCGTGTGTAGTGTTGTTTTTTCTTTTCCGGTCGGTCATGTTC
>JAMPFC010000038.1 GCA_023664685.1 Roseburia sp.
TTATTTAAAAAATAATGTTGTCTCAGAACCCAAGCATGATGAAAGGATTCGTAATTTGCTAGAACATACAGAAATACTTACTTTGTTGGAGAAACTATATGAAAAAAACGAAGAACTTGTTATAGCGAGTGGAAATGAGAGTATACAGGTAGAAAAAGGAAAAGTAACAGAAGATGAGAAAACAAGATTAAGAAAATTTTTTCGTGATGTGAAATGTGAGCAAATTTATATCTTAAAAGATGGTGATGTAAGGTGTCTCCGGATAATATTTCCCATCGTTAAATTTGGCAATATTGCAGGGGATGTTCTAGCACAATACATTCCTGAAAAGGATAAAGATAAATATGTTGCTCAGTATCATGGAGAGATATCAGAACTTGGAAAAGAGTTTAGAGCGAACTGGTACTATGAAGTGTATTCTTATCCTGATTGTATGGAAGAGGAAACATAAGTATGGTTTATTCTGATTATCCCATTTTTTCATGGTTCTACACTTTTAGACTAAACACATGATGTTGTGCCTAGATCAAAAAAAACTAAAAATAATTACAATATCTAGTAGACACCCTGCCCACTTAATGCTATAATGTTCAGGTAGGCAATGAGCAGTGCGCTGTGAAAGAAGCATTGCACTGCAAAGAAAGCAGAATTGAGCGTTGTAAGAAAAAAGGAAGGCAGGGAAGAAAAAGGTGAAGGTAATAAAAAGAGATGGTCGTGTGGTGGATTATGACAGAAATAAGATTTTAGTCGCAATCCGCAAAGCGAATGCAGAAGTGGAACAGTTTGAAAAGGTATCGGAGGATGACATCGATGGAATTATCGCCAGTATAGAGAACGCAGGCCGCGAGACTGTTCAGGTAGAAGATATTCAGGATATGATCGAGCAGAAATTGATGGCAGCGGGAAAATTCGTGTTGGCAAAAACGTATATCATATACCGATATACAAGAGAACTGGTGCGTAAGGCAAACACCACGGATGACTCGATCATGAGCCTGATCCAGAACAGCAACAAGGATGTAATGGAAGAAAATTCCAATAAAAACGCATACATTGCCTCGACGCAGCGCGACCTGATCGCCGGAGAGGTATCCAAAGACCTTACCAAGCGTGTACTCCTTCCGGAAAAAGTTGTGAAAGCACATGAGCAGGGCGTATTGCATTTTCATGATATGGATTATTTTGTGCAGCCGATCTTCAACTGCTGTCTGATCAATATTGGGGATATGCTTGAAAATGGAACCGTGATGAATGGAAAGCTGATCGAGAGTCCGAAAAGCTTTCAAGTCGCATGTACGGTCGTGACGCAGGTGATCGCCGCTGTAGCAAGCAGCCAGTATGGCGGCCAGTCGGTCGATATCCGTCATCTGGGTAAATATCTGCGCAAGAGTGAAGAGAAATATAGAAAGCGATACCGTGAAAAATTTGGGGATTCCATGAAGGAAGAAGTGATTGAAAAAATGGTGGACGAGCGGGTGACGGACGAACTCAGATCCGGCGTCCAGACGATCCAGTACCAGATCAATACGCTTATGACAACGAATGGCCAGTCTCCATTTGTCACGCTCTTTTTGAATCTTGATAAAGAGGATGAATACATAGAAGAAAATGCAAAGATCATCGAGGAGGTTCTCCGCCAGAGACTTGAGGGGATCAAAAATGAAAAGGGCGTCTATGTGACACCGGCATTTCCGAAATTGATCTATGTATTGGACGAGCATAACTGTCTTAAGGGAGGCAAATATGACTATATTACGGAACTTGCGGTGAGATGTTCGGCAAAAAGGTTATATCCAGATTATATTTCTGCGAAAAAAATGCGTGAAAATTATGAGGGAAATGTATTTAGCTGCATGGGATGCCGCAGTTTTCTCTCTACATGGCAGGATGAAAATAAAAATTACAAATGGGAGGGCCGCTTTAATCAGGGAGTGGTCAGCCTGAACCTTCCGCAGATCGGAATTGTTGCCAAAGGAAATAAAGAATATTTCTGGCAGCTTTTGGAGGAGCGTCTTTCCCTCTGCTTTGAGGCGCTGATGTGCAGGCATCATGCACTTGAGGGCGTGACGTCCGATGTCAGTCCGATCCACTGGCAGTATGGCGCCATTGCGAGACTGGAAAAAGGCGAGAAGATCGACTCGCTTCTTCATGATGGGTATTCCACGATTTCTCTCGGCTACATCGGTCTGTATGAGGTGACAAAACTCATGACGGGCGAGAGCCATACGACCGAAAAGGGAAGAGAATTTGCCCTGAAAGTCATGAACCGCCTGCGCCGGGCGACCGATACATGGAAAGAAGAAACCGGGCTTGGGTTCGGCCTCTACGGAACACCGGCGGAATCTTTGTGTTACCGCTTTGCGGAGATTGATAAGGAGCAGTATGGCGTCATCGAAGACGTTACGGACAAGGGATACTATACAAACTCCTATCATGTGGATGTGCGTGAAAAAATTGATGCGTTCAGTAAGTTTGAGTTCGAGAGCCAGTTCCAGACGATTTCTTCGGGCGGCGCGATCTCTTATGTGGAAATACCGAATATGCAGCACAATCTCCCGGCACTGGAGGAGATCGTACGGTTTATTTACGACAATATACAATATGCAGAATTTAATACAAAGTCGGATTATTGCCATGTATGCGGATTCGATGGGGAAATCACAATCAATGAAAATCTTGAGTGGGAGTGTCCGAACTGTGGCAATAAAGACCACAATAAAATGAATGTGACGAGAAGAACCTGCGGATATCTCGGCGAGAATTTCTGGAATGTCGGAAAGACAAAGGAAATCAACTCGAGAGTTCTGCACATCTGATCATAAATGCATCAAAAAGGTGCGGAATGGAGCGGCATGTGAATTATGCAGATATTAAGCAGTATGATGTGGCAAATGGATTGGGCGTCCGGGTCTCGATTTTTGTAAGCGGCTGTACCCATTACTGCAAAAATTGTTTCAACGAGGAAACGTGGGATTTTAATTATGGAAAACCATTTACCGAGGCAGAGATCGACAAGATCATCAGCTATCTGAAACCGGATCATGTAGCCGGGCTTTCCGTTCTCGGCGGCGAACCGTTCGAGCCGGTGAACCAAGAGGGGCTTCTTCCGCTTTTGCGGGCGGTAAAGCAGACTTATCCGGACAAAGATATCTGGTGTTATTCCGGGTATTTGTTCGATCAGCAGATCCTCGGGCAGATGTGCAAAGAATCTGAGGTGACAAAGGAGATGCTTTCCTATATCGATATTCTGGTGGACGGAAGATTTGTTGAGGAAAAGAAGAGTCTGAAACTTCGTTTCCGTGGCTCGGAGAACCAGCGGATCATCGATGTAAAAAAATCCCTTGCAGCCGGCGAAGTCATTCACTGGGAGCATGAAAACGATATGTGAGAAAGGGTGTAAAGAGCATCCGGGAAGGAATAACAACAAAATGGATACTGTAAAAATAACATATACAAAACTGGACAAAAAGGCACACGTACCCGTGTATGGGACAGAGTTTGCGGCGGGGGCGGATCTGTACGCCTGTATGGAGGAACCGGTGACGATCCCTGCCGGGGAAACTGCTTTTATCCATACCGGGATCGCGATGGCGATTCCATCCGGACTCGTTGGACTGGTATATGCGAGAAGCGGTCTGGCATGCAAAAAAGGACTTGCTCCGGCAAATAAAGTAGGCGTGATCGATTCGGATTACCGGGGAGAGATCATGGTGGCACTCCATAATCATTCCGGGGAGGCGATCGTGGTAGAACATGGGGAACGTGTGGCGCAGATGGTCATTGCCCCATATCTTTTTGCCGATTATGAGGAGGCGGACAGCCTCAGTGATACCGTACGCGGAGAGGGCGGCTTTGGCTCCACCGGAACGAAGTAGGCCGGCTCTTTTCAGTGAGGAAGGGGAAACGTGAAATATAACGACAGCATTCGGAACATAAAAGGCGTGGGAGAAAAGGCAGAACAGCATTTTCACAAATTAAACATATGGGAGATCGGGGATCTTTTAGAGCATTATCCGAGAGATTATGATGAATTTCATGATATCGTACCCATCCGCGACCTAGAGGAAGGGCAGCTTATGGCAGTGGAGGGGGTACTCCGGCGGAAACCATCTGTAAAAAATACGTCCCGGATGAAGATACTCACCGCTTTTTTTGAAGATGAGACAGGTGTAGTACAGGTGACGTGGTTCAATATGCCATTTTTGCTTGGCAGATTAAAGATGGGGACACGGTACATCCTCCGGGGAAAGACCGGAAGAGCGAATGGGAAAATTGTTTTAGAACAGCCCAAATTATATAGCAGAAATGAATTTTATAAAAATGTGGGAAAACTTCTTCCAATCTATCCGCTGACAGCGGGACTGACGAATAACCAAGTGACAAAGGCGGTTCAGGTGGCGCTTGATGAATGCGGGGAGATCAAAGAATTTCTGCCGCCAGAGATCCGCAAAAAATATGACCTGACCGGATACCGCAAGGCGGTGCAGGATATCCATTTCCCGAAAAACAGAGTAGAGTTCATCAAGGCGAGAAAGCGGCTAGTATTTGATGAATTATTTTTATATCAAGCGGCGCTCCGTGCGATCCGGCTGCAAAATGACCAAGTGAGCCGGCATGTCATGGAGAGGAAAAAGGAAGTTGAGGAGTTGAAGGCGGCTCTTCCGTTCCAACTGACCGGAGCGCAGGAAAAGGTGTATGAGGAAATTGTCCGGGATCTGGCGGGCGGGACGGTCATGAACCGTCTGGTGCAGGGTGATGTGGGTTCAGGAAAGACGATCGTGGCAGTACTGGCGCTCTATCTTGTCGTGTGCAATGGCAGGCAGGGCGCATTTATGGTGCCGACAGAAGTGCTTGCCGCCCAGCATTATACGTCGTTAAAAGGGATGCTTGAGCCGCTTGGCGTGACGATCGGGCTTCTGACCGGGGCGCTCACCGCCAAACAAAAGCGTGAGGGAAAGGAAAAAATTTCCTCCGGCGAGTGGGATATCGTGGTGGGGACGCATGCGATCCTTCAGGACAATGTGGAGTTTCAAAGCCTTGCGCTTGTCATAACAGACGAACAGCACCGGTTTGGTGTGCGCCAGCGGGAGACACTGGCAGAAAAGGGGGATGCGCCCCATGTACTTGCTATGAGTGCCACGCCGATCCCGAGGACGCTCGCGCTTGTGCTGTACGGGGACATGAATCTGTCGGTCATGGATGAACTGCCGGCAGACCGCCTTCCGATCAAAAACTGTGTCGTGGGAACGGATTACCGCCCGAATGCCTACCGGTTTATGAAGGGGCAGATCGAGGCAGGACATCAGGTTTATATCATCTGCCCGATGGTTGAAGAAAATGAAGAGACAGACCTCGAAAATGTCACGATCTATACCGAGCAGCTGCGGGAAATTTTTGCGGGAATTGCAACTGTCGACCGCCTGCATGGGAAGATGAAAGCCAAAGAAAAAAATGAGGTGATGGAGCGTTTTGTCCGGGGAGATACAGATATACTCGTATCAACTACGGTGATCGAGGTAGGGATCGATGTGCCAAATGCCACAGTCATGATGATCGAAAATGCGGAACGGTTTGGACTCGCCCAGCTCCATCAGCTGCGCGGACGTGTTGGGCGCGGAAAAGACCAGTCTTACTGCATCCTCATGTATGGCACAGACACCAAAGAGGGAAAGGAGCGTCTTTCCATCCTCGCTGGTTCCAACGATGGTTTCCAGATCGCAAGGGAAGATCTCAAACTCAGGGGTCAGGGAGACTTTTTTGGGGTGATGCAGAGCGGCGACAAGCTGTTCAAACTGGCAGATATTTACGAAGATTCCAAACTTCTCACAGCGGCAAATGAAGAGGCAAGAAATTATGATTTTGACGAGGTCAGCCGCTTTTATGCCAAGAATCGGAGACTGATGGGGAAATTGGAGCAGTATATGGGGAAGGTTTCTTTGTAGGGGGGATTTTATCAATGGCTGCAGGGTGTAGGATGCTAACGTGGGTGTACGAAAGGAGAATGATTTCTGTTTCGGGCCTGCTCTCGCTATATAAACATGTAGCGGTACTAAGGCTGCACCTAATACGCAGCCTAAGAACCGACACGTTTATAAGGCCCTTACCAGAAAATCATTCTCCTTTTCGTACAAGTTCCGGTCAATATCATGTGAACTGCGAGCATTGATGAATGATGCCCCTTTTAATCTATCTTCTCTTCCTTGCTGTCCAGCGATTTAATTATCAGTTAAGCATTAGATGGTTATATTTCAAAACAATGAACTATGGGAGTGTAATAAAAGGGATAGCGAGGTATAATGGAAGAAAGATACAGATTATTTTTTGCGATAAGATAGTAGGAGGTTTTTATGAAAAATAAGATTTTGATGTGTGTTATTGTCCTTGTGGTTGCGATGATAAGTACTTCTTGCAGTAATAAATTGAAAAGTAATAACACCGGCTTAGAGACGAGTTTAGAAGATGATTCTGAGGATACAGGCGCACCAGAGGAATTAAATATGTCAGATATATATGATTGGGATAAGGCGATGATTAAAAATATAGGATATTCTCCCGAATTTGGAAGTGGTGCTATCGTTCAAAATGATGAGTATGTATTTTTCCCACAGAATGGAAATAAGGTGATTCGGCTCAATAAGTTCAGTAAAGAAGAAAAGCTTATCATGAAATTTGATGAGATGGGAGATGAGGCTGCAGGAGTGCGTTTTTGTCTGATGGAAAACGGATTGTATATAGAATATGCGGGAGATGTGTATACCTCTGATTTTGAGGGAAATAATGTGTCGAAGATATTGTCAGGTAGTGAGATGAAAAAAACAATTTCAGATATCATAAATGATGATACATACGACAGTAGCGATATAATGGCATTAGAATTTTATCAAGATAATTAGTATTTCCAAAAAGTAAATGCAAAAACCAAGAAATGCAATCATGAATTTTTTATTTGCAATGTTCATTAGGAACAAAATCACTCATAATTGGAGTTAGTAGAATTGACTGGAAAATAGAAAGGAGAGAGTGATTTATGCAGAACAAGTGGAGTGGCAGGGTGAAACGGTTATGGGTAATGGTGTTAGCGGCGGCATTGCTCATTATACCATTTGGGCAGGCAGATTTTGCGGCGGCAGCCAAAAAGAAAACGGTGAAATCGATTCGGTTAAAAAAGCCTGCAGTTACAACGCTGGCTCTGAAAAAAGGAGAGAAGTACAGGCTGAAATGGCAGGTGACGCCAAAAGGAATGAAGAAAAAGGTGAAGATCATTTCAGGAAAAAAATCGGTGGTAAGTGTCAGTAAAAAAGGAGTACTGAAAGCAAAAAATGCCGGAAGTACGACAGTTACGATCCAGAGTACGACAAAACCGAAAAAGACAGCTCGGATCAAAGTGACGGTATATGAAAAATTTAAAAAAGTAAAAAAAGTAAAGCTGAATACGAAAACAGCCACATTAGAGCCGGGGAGCAGGCTTGCATTAAAAGCAAGCGTTGTTCCGAAAAAGGCAACGATAAAAAAAGTAGTTTACCGCACCTCCGACAAGTCAACAGCCAGTGTCAGCAAAAAGGGAGTGGTGACAGCAAAGAAAGAGGGAACAGCAAAAATCACAGCGTATGCAAAGGATGGCAGAGGGGCAAAGGCAGTTTGTACGATAACGTGTAAAAAGGGTGAAACGGTAAAAACAACAGGTGGAGAAGAGCTTACGACAAGCGAGATGCCAAAGGAAACATCAGGCAGCCTGCCAGAGCAGTCTCCGGCGGGGACGGGTTCTGAGCCGCTTCAGGAGCAGCCCTATAAAGACAAGTTTGTATTGGCGAAGGAGAATCAGTCCGTACCAGTTTATATTGATGAAAAAGGAAGCGATTATGACGGGCTTTCGCTTGTGGCACAATCATTTGCCGGGGATGTGGCATTGGTATCACAGAAAAATACAATTCCGCAGATTTTGACGAAACAGGAGAATTTAAGCGGTTCTGTCATCATTGCAGGGTCGATCGGCAATAATGATGTGATCGATGACCTGATCCGCAAGGAGCGTATTGATGTTTCTGATATAGAAGGAAAGTGGGAGACATATAAGATCCAGATCGTGGAAAACCCGGTTGAAAAAGTGGGGAAAGCAGTTGTCGTTGTGGGAAGTGATAAGCGGGGTGCAATTTACGGACTCTATCATATTTCGGAGCAGATGGGTGTTTCGCCTTGGGTGTATTGGGGAGATGCAGTGCCGGATAAGAAGAACGAGATCGCATTGGCGGACAGTGAACTTACGTTTATGTCCAAAGAACCATCCGTAAAATACCGTGGTATTTTCCTAAACGATGAGGCGCCTTCTTTGACCGGATGGGTGAAAAATAAATTTGGTGATTATAATGAAGAATTTTACAAGCATGTATATGAACTGATACTGCGTTGTAAGGGGAATTATCTCTGGCCCGCCATGTGGTCAAATACGTTCAGCGAGGACGGAAAAGAATCTCCGATCGCCAATGCTGAGCTTGCAGACCGGTATGGAATCGTAATGGGAACTTCTCATCATGAGCCGCTTTGCCGCGCCGGTGAAGAATGGCAGAAAGAATATAAAAAATATGGCACGAGCAATGCGTGGGATTTTAATGAGAATGGCGAGGCGATCACGAAGTTCTGGGAGAATGGCGTGAAGAGGAATAAATCCTTTGAAAATATGTATACGCTTGGGATGCGTGGCGAGGCAGATTCCTCTCTGGGCGGAACCGTGGCAGAGAATATCCAGCTTTTGAAAAATGTTATTACAACACAGAAAAATATTTTGGCAGATAATAACCAGTCAGAGGCGCCTCAGATCCTTACGGTGTATAAAGAGGTTGAGGACTTTTGGCATGGGGATGCAGAGAACGAAGGACTGAAAAAGTGGGATGCACTTGATGATGTCACGATTATGTTGTGTGATGACAATTTTGGCAATCTGCGTACCCTTCCGGTCACGGAGGAGGAGATCAACCGCAAGGGTGGCTGGGGAATGTATTATCATTTTGATTATCATGGCGGCCCGACATCGTATGAGTGGGTAAACTCGGTTGAACTCAATAAAATCTGGGAACAGATGACGATGGCGTATGAGCATGGTATTGATGATATATGGATCGTTAATGTCGGCGACTTAAAGCCGATGGAGATGAATATCTCATATTTTCTCGATATGGCATATGATTATGACACATGGGGAGCGGAAGGCCTGAATAAGTCGGAAGATTATAGAAAACAGTGGATAAAACAGCAGTTTGGTTCCGCATTAAATGATGAGCAGATCGAAGATGTGAACGGTATTCTCAAGGATTACACATGGCTGAATGGCTCCTGTAAGCCGGAGGTATTAAATTCTGCCACTTATCATGTGGCAAATTATAATGAGGCGATGGAGATGTTAGGCAGGATCGAGCGTATGATCCAAACTGCCGAGCAGTATAAAACAGTGATACCGGAACAACTGCAGGCAGCATATTATGAACTGGTATATTTTCCGGCAGCTGCATCCGGAAATGTGGCGAAGATCCAGATTTATGCAGGACTGAATGAATACTATTATGATCAGGAAAGTACATTGGCGAATCTCTATGCTTCGCTTCTCGAAAAGGCGGTCGAGACAGATCAGGATTTGGAATATACTTATAATTCAGAGATGCCGGGCGTGGGTGATAAATGGAAATATATGATGAGTTCTCCTCATGTTGGTTTTGTGACGTGGAACTCGACCGGATGGAGTTATCCGCAGGCAAAATGGTATGCCCCGGCGGATAATGACATGATGTTAGTCAATCTCCAGAATCAGGAGGCAGTCTATACCAAAGGCGACGCTGTACTGGATGATTTTACAAACATAAACAAGGAATCCTATACCGTTACCATTTCCAATGGCGGCGGAAAAGCATTTGGGTATGAAGTGACGCCAAGCGATGACTGGATCCATGTATCAAAAAAAGCCGGACGCGTGGCAATACAGGATACATTGGAAGTATCCGTTGACTGGAGCAAAATAACAGAGGATCAGAGTGGCAGCGTGGTGATCGAAGGAGCAGGAGAATCTGTTACGATAGCAGTTCATGCGAAAGTATATGATGTGACTGCTTTGGAGCCACAGACATATGTATATGCCAATGGTTATGCGTCGATGCTTGCCGGACGTTTCACAGGAAGCAAAAAGGCGGCAGATGGTACGGAGTGCAGGACGATTAAAAATTATGGAAAGATGGGAGAGGCTGTCCGGGCATTTCCATCGACGACATCGTATGCAGCCAAACCGGAGGATGCGCCATATGTTGAGTATACGGTATCTGTCCCGGCAGAAGGGGATTATAAACTGACAGTATATACGGCACCGTCCAATAACATTGACCGGGATGACGTCAGTGTACGGTATGGTTTATCGGTAAATGAAGGAGAACTCTCGGTGATCAATACGATCAACAGTTCCAATTACTCGCCGGGAGCTTACAGCGGTACATGGACGAAGGATGTAAAAATGAACGGACGCCATACGGAGAATGATATTCATTTGTCAGAAGGCGTCAATACGATCCGTGTATATGCGGTAGACCCGACGTTTGTGTTACAAAAACTGGTCGTTTCTGAGAGTTCGGTTAAAACCTCACACTTTGGGCCGGGAGAAAGTTATTATACCGGCAAGAATACAAGTGGAAAAACAGCGCTCACGGAATTGCCATATGACCGTTTTGTCATACCGGGACAGATCAATGCTTCGGATCATGAGGGAAGCAGCCAGACCGGGCAGGCAGTACTTCATGCAGAAGAGGGAAAAGAATATACGTATCCGGTGATCGTGACAGAGGAAAACACATATCAGCTCAGTCTGGGGGCAAAGTCCGGACAGGGCGCACGGGCAGCGTTATTGTGGAATGACGAGGAAATTGGAACTCTGGAAATTGGGAAAGAGGATACGGTGTATAAAATGGAGACGGATGTCACGATGACACCGGGAGAGGGAACTCTTTGTCTGAAAATCGTGAGCGGGAGTGCGGATATTGAATACATCAAGGCGAAGATCAATGACAGTACAGGCAGCCAGATCGCGTTTATGTCTGCTTCGTCGGAACAAAAGGGACATAGTGCTGTAAATGCCTATGATGAGGAGAGCAAAACGACATGGGAGCCAGAGGCTTCGGACACGGAAAAATGGATCGTTATTGACTTTGACGAAGAGTATTATTTTGACCGGTTTACGCTTGAGGGAACTGGTGTGACCGGCTATCAGGTACAGGTACAGGATGGAGAAAATTGGAAAACTGTTTATACCGGTGCAAAGATTGCAAATGGCACACAAATCTTCATGCAGGGAAAAGAAGCGATCCGCAGCCAGAAACTTCGTTTTGTATTTGAAGGCACCGCAGTAAAAATTGCGGAGATTGGTGTCTGTCCATATACGAACCATGCGTTAGAGGACAATGTGACATTAAGCGGCGAAAAAAGCAGCGGTGAAAGTATTAGCGTACCAAAGAGCATTGTAGATGGCGACCGGATCACAAAAGGAATGGAAGCTAATGCAGGCGGGAGCAGCGATGCAAAACGCCATCTTGTGACGATGGAATTTGAACAGGCGAGAACGATCGATACCGTTCGTGTTGTGTCATTGCAAGAGAGCGAGGGTGCGAGTGCCGGGTCAGGCCAGATTCCTGATCTTAGCATGACTTCCGACAAAGCGCAGTATTCTTACCGGGCATCATGGTATGATGGAAATACATGGAAAGAGATCGGCGCGACGGTTCGCCCATCCAGTGGGAACCCAAAGGTATTTAGTGAATTTGTACTGGAAGAGCCGGTGACTGCTCAGGCGGTGCGGTTAGAGATTTATACAAGTAACTGGATCCGGATCAATGAATTTGAGGCGGTTCAGACGCAAAAATTCAAAGCAGCTGTCGTGGATGCGGAACAGAAATTCACAGAACCTGCGGCCACATTTGATGTGAACATGGGGAAAGAACTGCTGCCGGGAAGGATCGTTGTAAAAGGAGCTTATGACAATTCCCTTACCTTCTCGTATTTTGATGAAGAAAGGGCATCCTATGTAAAAATAGATGCGAAAGATATTGATATCATTAAGACAGCGGAGGGTTGTTATGCAATCCCGGCAAAGGAGATCATGACTTCCCGCCTGCGGATTACTTCTGACCGTGAACTGTCAGTCAGCAGTGTGTCGGTTTATGCGGCCGCCAAACGCGAGAAGGAAGAGACGGAAAAATATCAGCTCTTTGAAACTTTCGAGACAGGTGTCGGCAGCATGGGTACATGGGGAGGCGTCGGTCTGGAGTCAACAAGAGCAGATGCATATGAAGGACAAAAGAGTCTGCTTGTGACAAATCGAAGTGATGACTGGTCAGCGCCGACCTTGAATATTGGAAAACTTCTTGGCGAGACAGATCAGGAAACCGAATATACGCTTTCCTTCTATATCAAAACACTTGATCAGGAGAATGCGCTCCCGATTGCAGTCAAAATCTGTAACAAGGCAGGAAACGATATAGCGCAAAGCGACGTCACGAAAGTTTCGGCAGGTGAATGGACACGGATTGAATATAAATTTAAGATGAATGCGGATTATGGTTATATGAAGATCCAGACAGAGGGGGACAAGGCAGACGCCAGTGGGAAGATGTCAGATTTCTATCTGGATAATATCGCAATTACAGTTCCGTTAGAAGGATGTAAATGTAATCTCCAGAGTCCGATTTCTAAAAATCCGGATGAAATCGTGATTCCATATGGAAAGGAGAGCGTAAAGATCGATCTTGCTGCCAATGCGTCTCATGGAAATTGCCAGACGTACGGTCATGAAAACGGAGCGGTCAGTTACCGTTATTCCCTGACGGATAACTCCGATGGCATTGCGTCATTAGAGGGTAAGGCAGTCCGCTTCAAAGCCGAGGGAACTGTGACACTTCGCATACGGGCAGAGCTAAACGGAAATGTCCGCTATGGAATGAAGACATTTACTGTTAAACGGGCGACGGAAGTTTCTGCCACCTACAAAAATTATGCTGCCGCCGCAAATGGCGGAGAGGGTGTTGTTCCTGCAATACAGGGTGCAACAGGCAATGGTTCCCGTCTGAATGATGGAGACAGACATTCCAATAATGGAAGATGGCGCGTACAGGCGGCAACAGCTTACGCAGAAATATATTTTGATGGTTTGAAAGAAATCGATAAAGTATATTTTTATTCGCAACAGAATACGGCAGTAGAAAATATTACCGATGATATGACGTCTACCCTTGCGCAAAAGGATTTGACATTCTCCTATTTGAAAGACGGAGAGTGGGTAAAATTTGATGGCGGGGAAATAACTGGAAATGATAAAGTGAAATGCGGCATTGAGCTGAATGATGCGGTCAGAACTCCTGCGATCCGCGTGGACATAAACAGTGCGCCCGATGGATGGATCCGTATTTTGGAAATCGAAGCGTATGGGGATACGGTATCTTCTGAGGAGTGCCAGTGTCAGCTTGGAACACCCCAATTTACATGTGGAGATACGATCGATGTCGACAGAGAGACTTCTCTAGGGTCACATACGCTGTCTGCGGACGTTGTTTCTTACAGCCGGGGATGCAGCGTGGAAGGACACAGCGGTAAAAAGCCATCCTTTACGTATGAGATCGTACAGGACTCGGCAAATATTGCTTCGATCAAGGGAGATCAGCTTTCTGTAACCGGTATGGGAACTGTAAAAGTGCGGGTAACTGCTTCGATGAATGGCATTTCTAAGAGTGCAGAAAAAGAAATATCGGCGATAAAGACCGGTTATACAAATTTTGCACTTGCCTCGAATGGAAGTACAGTGACCTCTTCGGAAGGCTATGATACAAGTAATGCACCGGAAAATGTAATCGACGGAAATACATCGTATAGTAAAAGATGGCGGACAGACCGGTTCCCGGCATTTCTGGAAATCAATTTTGGACAGAAGCGTTCGATCGACCAGATCAGCCTGTTCAGCCAGCAGGATTCAGGAGATACAACACCGGCATTAAGCATGACAGGAAAGTATGCCATTTCCAATTTTACCATTTCGTATTGGGATGAAGAAAAAAGCGAATGGACGGAGATCGATGCGGTGACAGGGAATCAGGCGATCTGGTATCAGAAGGTACTAGAGGAAGAAGTGTCTACATCGAAGATCCGAATTGACATACCGGCAAAGGTGTGTGACGGATGGGCGCGTATCGTCGAAATCGAGGCATGGGGGTATGAGTCCTGATGTGCTATGCTTTATCCAGATGCGATTTAAAAAATGAAAACAAAACAACGTTTTGACTTCATTTTCTAAAGTTTTTCGCCGGAATTATTAAAAAAACAAAATTACCCCTTGATTTATCTGGTGAAGTATTATATAATGCTTTTCAGACAAAGATGTCAGAGAAGAACTCCTTATTCGAGGTGTTTCTTTCTGGCATCTTTTTTGCGGACAATGGAAGATGTGCAGAATGGAGGATTACTATGAGTGGTATCTATATGGAAGAAGGAAAACGGAAAGCAACCGGTATGTACGATCCCGCATTTGAACATGACAACTGTGGAATCGGGGCGATCGTAAATATAAAAGGAAAAAAGACACACGATACGGTGAAAAATGCCCTTGAGATCGTGGCGCATTTGGAACACCGTGCAGGAAAAGACGGTGAGGGAAAGACCGGAGACGGCGTCGGCATCCTTCTCCAGATCTCCCACAAATTCTTTCAGAAAGCGGCGGCTGAGATGGGAATCAAGCTTGGCGGTGAGAGAGAATATGGTGTCGGAATGTTTTTCTTCCCACAGGATGAGTTAAAAAGGAATCAGGCGAAGAAAATGTTTGAGACGATCGTGGATAAGGAGGGGCTTGAATTTCTCGGATGGCGGAAAGCTCCAATCGCACCAGATATACTTGGAAAGGCGGCAGTGGAGTGCATGCCTTATATCATGCAGTGTTTTATCAAAAAACCGAACGATGTGGAGAAGGGACTGGAATTTGACCGCAGGCTTTATATTGCGCGGCGTGTCTTTGAGCAGTCCAATGAAAATACATATGTGGTATCTCTTTCCAGCCGGACGATCGTTTACAAGGGAATGTTTCTTGTATCCCAGCTCAGGCTTTTCTTTGATGACCTTCAAGATGAAGATTATGAATCGGCGATCGCAGTCGTTCATTCCCGTTTTAGTACGAATACACAGCCGAGCTGGCAGCGCGCGCATCCAAACCGCCTGATCGTCCATAATGGCGAGATCAATACGATCCGTGGTAACGCGGATAAAATGCTTGCCCGTGAGGAGACGATGGAATCCGATCATCTGACCGGAGAACTTCACAAAGTGCTTCCAGTCGTAAATACGGAGGGTTCTGACTCGGCAATGCTTGACAATACATTGGAATTTCTCGTGATGAGCGGAATGGAGCTTCCGCTCGCTGTCATGATCACGATTCCGGAACCGTGGGCAAATAACCGTTATATCAGTGAGAAGAAAAAAGATTTTTACCAGTATTATGCGACGATGATGGAACCGTGGGATGGGCCGGCGTCGATCCTGTTTTCGGACGGTGATATGATGGGAGCGGTGCTTGACCGGAACGGACTGCGCCCGTCGCGGTATTACATCACCGACGATGACCAGTTGATCCTGTCTTCTGAGGTCGGCGTCATGCCGATCAAAGAAGAGCATGTAGTGAAAAAAGACCGGCTCCGCCCGGGGAAAATGCTCCTTGTCGATACGGTTCGCGGGGAATTGATCGATGACGATGAATTGAAAGAAAAATATGCCTCAAGGCAGCCATATGGCGAGTGGCTCGATACGAATCTCATCCGCCTGAAAGATCTTGCGATTCCGAATAAGCGGATCGATTCTTACGATCCGGAGGAGAGCCTCCGGCTGCAAAAGGCATTTGGTTACACGTATGAAGAAGTGAAAGCGTCGATTCTTCCAATGGCAAAAAATGGCTCGGAACCGATCGCAGCGATGGGACACGATACGCCGCTCGCTGCACTCAGCGCACAGCCGCAGCCTCTTTATAATTATTTTAAACAGCGTTTTGCACAGGTTACGAATCCGCCGATCGACGCCATCCGTGAGGAGGTTGTCACCTCGACGACAGTATATATCGGAGACGCCGGGAACCTCTTAGAAGAGAGGGCGGAGAACTGCCATTCCCTGAAAATTGAAAACCCGATCCTGACCAATACCGACCTTCTTAAGATCAAGTCGATGGACGTAAAAGGATTTAAGGTGGCGGTCATTCCGATCACTTACTATAAAAACACCTCGTTGGAAAAGGCGATCGACCGCCTGTATCTCGAGGCGGACAGGGCTTATAAAGACGGAGCCAATATCCTCATCCTTTCCGACCGCGGGGTGGATGAAAACCATGTGGCGATTCCGGCGCTTCTTGCAGTATCCGCCATGCAGCAGCACCTTGTCAACACGAAAAAGCGTACCTCCCTTTCGATGATCTTAGAGAGTGCCGAGCCGAGAGAGGTGCATCATTTTGCGACGCTTCTCGGATTTGGTGCGACCGCAGTCAACCCTTATCTGGCACTGGATACGATCCACGGACTGATCGAGAGTCGGATGCTTGACAAGGATTATTATGTGGCAGTGGATGATTACAACAGTGCAGTCCTTCATGGGATCGTAAAGATCGCTTCTAAGATGGGGATTTCCACGATCCAGTCCTATCAGGGCGCGAAGATTTTTGAGGCGATCGGATTATCCAAGGCATTTATCGATAAATATTTTACAGGAACGGTATCGCGGATCGGCGGGCTTGATATCGAGGATGTGCAGAATCAGGTGGAAAAACTGCATGACAAGGCATTTGATCCACTAGAACTTGGTACGGATATCACGCTTGATAGTATTGGAAACCACAAGAGCAGAAGTGGAAAAGAAGAGCATCTGTACAATCCGAAGACGATCCATCTTTTACAGCAGTCCACGAGAACAGGAGATTATAAGCTGTTTAAGCAGTATTCGGCAGAAATTGACCGGGAAGACCTTTACGTGAACTTAAGAAGCCTGTTAGACTTTAACTTCCCGAAAAAGGGAATCGCACTCTCGAAAGTGGAAAGTGTGGACGAGATCGTGAAACGTTTTAAGACCGGAGCGATGTCATATGGTTCGATCTCACAGGAGGCGCATGAGACGTTAGCGATCGCGATGAATCATCTTCACGGAAAATCAAACAGCGGCGAGGGCGGGGAGAGCCTCGAGAGGCTGACCGTAGGAAAAGATGGGAAAAACCGCTGTTCGGCGATCAAGCAGGTTGCCTCGGGGCGTTTCGGCGTCACCTCCCGGTATCTGGTGAGTGCAAAGGAAATCCAGATCAAGATGGCGCAGGGAGCAAAACCCGGAGAGGGCGGTCATCTGCCCGGGAAAAAAGTTTATCCGTGGGTGGCAAAGACAAGGCACTCGACGCCGGGAGTGTCCCTGATCTCACCGCCGCCGCATCACGATATTTACTCGATCGAAGATCTGGCACAGCTGATCTATGATCTGAAAAATTCCAATAAAGACGCCCGGATTTCCGTAAAACTTGTATCCGAGGCGGGGGTCGGTACGGTGGCTGCCGGTGTGGCAAAAGCAGGTGCCGGCGTGATACTCATCTCCGGTTACGATGGCGGAACCGGCGCGGCGCCGGGAAGCTCGATCCACAATGCCGGACTTCCGTGGGAACTCGGACTTGCCGAGACCCATCAGACACTTCTGATGAACGGGCTTCGCTCGAAGGTTGTGATCGAGACGGATGGAAAGCTGATGACGGGACGGGACGTCATGATCGCAGCGCTTCTTGGCGCCGAAGAGTTTGGCTTTGCCACAGCGCCGCTTGTGACGATGGGCTGTGTCATGATGCGCGTGTGCAATCTGGATACGTGTCCGGTCGGCGTTGCCACCCAGAATCCGGAACTTCGCAAACGCTTTACCGGAAAACCGGAATACGTGGAGAACTTTATGAGATTTATCGCCGAAGAGGTGAGGGAACTCATGGCAAAATTTGGCGTGAGGACACTCGATGAACTTGTCGGACGATCGGATCTTTTGAAACTCAGGGAATCCATCGACAATGAGAGGGCAGGAAAGCTCGATCTGTCGGCAATCCTCCAAAATCCGTTTATCAGCGAGAAAAAGAGCAAGTTTAACAGGAAAGATATGTATGACTTTAAGTTAAATAAGACGATTGATGAGAAGATTTTCTTAAAGAAATTCGGGGAAAATCTGCAGACCGGTGAAAAGAAAACGATTTCTGCGAAAGTTACAAATACCGACCGCTCGCTCGGAACAATTTTAGGTTCTGAGATCACGAGAAGGCTCGGGGATGATCTGGCAGATGATACATTTACGGTAAAATGCACAGGAAGCGGCGGACAGAGTTTTGGCGCTTTCATTCCCAAAGGACTTACGTTAGAGCTTACCGGTGACAGCAACGATTATTTTGGAAAAGGCTTATCGGGCGGAAAACTGATCGTCTATCCGCCGGAAAAGATCCAGTACCGGCCGGAGGAAAATATTGTCATCGGAAACGTCGCACTGTACGGGGCGACAAGCGGAACCGCCTATATCAGCGGTGTGGCAGGCGAGCGTTTCTGTGTGAGGAACTCAGGCGTTTACGCAGTTGTCGAAGGCGTTGGCGACCACGGATGCGAGTATATGACCGGCGGCTGTGTGGTGATACTTGGCGCTACCGGCAAAAACTTTGCCGCAGGAATGAGCGGAGGTACTGCTTATGTTCTCGATGAGAACAGCGATCTGTATCTGAAACTGAATAAGGAGCTTGTCTCTTCGGAGGCGGTCACAAACAAGTATGATGTGATGCAGCTCAAGGAGATGATCTCGGCACATGTGGAGGCGACCGGTTCATTAAAGGGAAAAGAGATTCTTGCGAACTTCAAGGACTATCTTCCGAAGTTCAAGAAGATCATCCCGCATGACTACCAGAAGATGATGCAGAAGGTGGCTGTCATGGAAGAAAAGGGACTCAGCAATGAGCAGGCGTTGATCGAGGCATTTTATGAGACGCAGAAAGAAATTTCCTGACACGGTGTGTCCGGATGATCTGATTTTAAGTTGCATTATAAATACAAATAATCTATAATAGAAAGGGTTGAAGAGCAATGGGAAAACCAACCGGATTTTTAGAATATGGCCGCAAGGGAAATACCGAAATCGAGCCGCTCGAGCGGATCAAAAATTTTCAGGAATTTCATGTTCCGATGTCAAAGGATGAGCGGAAAAAACAGGCGGCAAGATGTATGGACTGCGGAGTTCCGTTTTGCCAGTCCGGCATGATGATCGGCGGCATGGCTTCCGGATGTCCGTTAAATAACATGTGTCCTGAGTGGAATGATCTTATCTATCTTGACAATTACACCGAAGCACTTGGAAGGCTTTTAAAGACAAATAATTTTCCGGAGTTTACGTCCCGCGTATGTCCGGCGCCATGTGAGGCGGCATGTACATGCGGGTTGAATGACACGCCGGTTTCGATCAAAGAAAATGAGAATGCGATCATTGAAGCGGGTTATGAAAATGGTCTGATGGAGGCGAAGCCTCCGAAAGTACGAACCGGAAAAAAAGTGGCGGTCGTTGGTTCTGGCCCTTCCGGACTGGCTGCTGCTGACCAGTTGAACAAGCGTGGACACAGCGTGACGGTATTTGAGCGTTCAGATCGTCCGGGCGGGCTTCTGATGTATGGGATCCCGAACATGAAGCTCGAAAAATCAGTGATCGAGCGCAAGATTAAGGTACTTGAAGAGGAAGGTATCGTATTTAAGACCGGCGTCAACGTCGGCGTGGATATCAAGTCGGAAGAATTGTTAGATGGGTTTGACCGCGTGATCCTTGCGTGCGGATCCTCCAATCCGAGAGATATCAAAGCACCGGGAAGGGATGCCGACGGGATTTATTTTGCAGTAGATTATCTGACTGGCGTGACAAAGCATGTATTGGCTCCGGAATATAAGGATTTTATCAATGCAAACGGAAAGAATGTACTTGTGATCGGCGGCGG
The DNA here is from genome assembly GCA_023664685.1 of Roseburia sp. Taxonomy (GTDB): domain Bacteria; phylum Bacillota; class Clostridia; order Lachnospirales; family Lachnospiraceae; genus Eubacterium_F. The sequence goes on from JAMPFC010000038.1 coordinate 20,015, forward strand.
CGACACCGGAAATGACTGTGTCGGCTCGGCGATCCGTCAGGGGGCAAAGAGCGTACTCCAGTTTGAGATGATGCCAAAGCCGCCGGAAGAGAGAACCGATGCGAATCCGTGGCCGGAGTGGCCCAAAGTGTTAAAGACGGATTATGGTCAGCAGGAGGCAATCGCAGTCTTTGGAGACGATCCCCGTGTGTATGAGACTACGGTCAAAGAATTTATAAAAGACGAAAAAGGGATGTTAAAGCAGGTAAAAGCAGTAAAGCTTGCGTGGTCAAAAGATGAGAAAACAGGACGTATGAATATGAGCGAAGTACCGGGCAGTGAATATGTGATCGATGTCGAACTTGTGTTTATTGCGGCAGGATTTCTCGGGACACAGGAGTATATTGCAAAAGACTTTGACTTGAAACTGACCGAGCGGACAAATGTACATACAGAGGATGGCGGATACCAGACGAGTACAGAGCGGGTATTTGCAGCGGGCGACATGCACAGGGGACAGTCTCTTGTCGTATGGGCGATCCGCGAGGGAAGAGAAGTGGCAAAAGAAGTAGACCGTGACCTGATGGGGTACTCGAACCTCAACTGATGGAACGGTTTTGGCGTTGCGTAAAGCAGATCGGAATTTTGAGTGGGACTGGCGGCAAGGATTGATTGCCGTCAGTGGCGCGTAAGCGCCGGGAGTACAGGCCGAAAGGAGACGTGAAGATGGCGAACGATACAAAACAGGATATTATCAGAATGGTAGAGGAAGAGGATGTCGGTTTTATCCGCCTGCAGTTTGCAGATAGTTTTGGCGCATTGAAAAATGTGGCGATGACGAGCAATCACCTAGACCGCATTTTAAATAACCAGTGCATGTTTGATGGTGCTGCGATTCAGGGATATGACACCAAAGAATTATCTGAATTTATTCTTGCACCGGACTTAGATACCTTTACGATCTTTCCGTGGAGACCCCAGAGCGGGCGCGTGGCAAGATTTATCTGCGATGTGCTGAATCCCGACGGGACACCGTATGAAGCGGATCCAAGACATGTGTTAAAAAAAGTGCTGGCGGATGCGAAAAAAGAGGGATATACGTTTCATGTCGGCCCGGAAAACCAGTTTTTCCTGTTTGATACGGATGAGGATGGACAGCCCACGACGACGTCAAATGAAAAAGGGGGATTTTTTGATATTGGCCCTCTTGATTCCGGAGAAAATGCGAGGCGTGATATGGTTTTGTCTCTGGAGGAAATGGGATTTATCGTGGAAAGTTCCTATCATTCCAATGAGGTGGCACAGCACTGCATCGAGCTGATGACCGGGGAAGGCTTGAAAACAGCGGATGATATCATGACATTTAAGCTCACAGCCCGGACGGTGGCAAGAAGGCATGGCCTCCATGCGACATTTATGCCAAAGCCTGCCTATGGGAAAAAGGGATCTGCGATGATGCTCAACATGTATTTGTCAAAAAATGGAAAAAATATATTTGAAGATGAGACGACGCCGGACGGCCTGAGTAAGACCGCATATCGTTTTATGGCGGGGATCATCAACCATATAAAGGGGCTGACACTGATCAATAACCCGATCATCAATTCTTATAAACGTCTTGTGCCGGGCTATAATGCACCGGTCGATATCACATGGTCCCGGACGAACCGGACACCGCTCATCCGTATTACGAATATGGGGGCAATCGGTTCAAGGGTTGTTCTCCGAAGCCCGGATGGGGCGAGCAATCCATATCTTGTCCTTGCCGGATGTCTGGCGGCCGGTCTTCAGGGAATCCGGGAAAAGATGGAGCCGCCGGTCAGCATGGATGAGGTTTCCAGTGACAGCCCGGTCAAATTTGAGATACTTCCCCGGACGCTCAGAGAGGCAATTCTTGCTTTTGAGGCAGACCAATTTTTGCAGGATGTGTTTGGCAAAACCCTTTCGGAAATCATCCTTCGGGAGAAGAAAGAGGAATGGGAAGAATTTTCGAGCCAAGTCACAGCTTGGGAGGTAGAAAAATATCTTGACCGCATCTGATTTGGGAGGTGGATGGCTGTTATGCGTATCATCGTGGCATTTCCAAAACTAGACGATGCGAAAAAATTGAAAAATGTTTTGAACCGGAATGGATTTGATGATATACTGGCATGTAACAGTGCGTCCCAAGTCATCGGTGCGGCAAATGATTCGGACGCCGGCGTGGTCGTGTGCGGATATAAACTGACGGATATGCACTACAGTGAGCTGTTTGGTTATCTTCCAAGAGAATTTTCGATGCTCCTTGTGGCGGGGCCGGAAAAACTCCAAGACTGTTACAGCCGGGAGATCGTCTGTCTTGCCCTGCCTCTTCATACACGTGAATTTGTCAATACCGTACATATGATGACGATGGATCTTAGAGAAGAGATCGCCCGCAGGGAAAAAAGGAAGCCAAAGAAACGAACCGGGGAAGAGCAGAAAACGATTGAGATGGCAAAGGCGCTTCTGATGGAGAGAAACAAGATGACCGAGGAAGAGGCGCATAAATATATCCAGAAACTCAGCATGGACAGCGGAAATAACCTTGTCGAGACTGCTGAGATGATTCTGACATTTGAGTGACAGAAAGGAACTAGAATATGAAAGCTTTTTTGATTCTGGAGGATGGAACGGTGTTTACCGGAACGAGTATCGGAAGCACGCGGGAAATAATAAGTGAAATCGTGTTTAACACGTCGATGACGGGATATCTTGAAGTACTGACAGATCCCAGTTATGCGGGACAGGCGGTCGTCATGACCTATCCCCTGATCGGTAATTATGGCATCTGCAAAAAGGATATGGAATCCCGTTCCTCCAGTACCGATGGTTTTATCGTTCGTGAATTATCTCGTCTGGGCAGTAATTTCCGCTCAGAACAGAGCATACAGGAATTTCTTCTCGAGCAGAATATCCCGGGAATTGAGGGGATCGACACCAGAGCGCTTACAAAGAGGCTCCGGGAAAAGGGTACGATGAATGGGATGATCACGACGAATGAAAACTACGACCTTGATGTTGTGATAAAACAATTAAAAGAATACCGTGTCCGCGGTGTGGTAGAGAAAGTGACGACAAAGGAGACCGTTACCTGCCGGCCGGGGGATTTTGATACAGATAGCAGCATTCCGGTCACAAAGAAGGTTGCTATTCTTGACGTTGGGACAAAATTTAATATCGCGAGATGTCTTTTGGAACGAGGCTGCGAGGTGACGATCTATCCGGCGGGGACAGAGGCAGAGGAGATTCTCGAAAAAGCCCCCGATGGGATCATGGTCACGAACGGGCCGGGAGATCCGAAAGAGTGTACGGAGATCATTGGGAATTTAAAACAAATCTATGATTCCGGGGTTCCTGTTTTTGCAATCTGCCTCGGACATCAGCTTATGGCATTGGCAAATGGAGCGGATACCGAAAAGATGAAATACGGACACCGCGGAGCAAATCATCCAGTGAAAGATCTGGAAACCGGAAGAGTCTATATTTCCTCCCAGAATCACGGATACGTCGTAAAGGCGGACACCGTTCCGAAAGAGGTGGCAGAGATTGCTTTCGTCAATGTAAATGACGGTACGGTGGAGGGATTAAAATATATCGACCGCCCGGTATTTACCGTACAGTTCCACCCGGAGGCATGTGCAGGCCCAAAAGATTCCGGCGTGTTATTTGACCGTTTTATGAAAATGATGGAAAGGTAAGGAGGAGCAGAGAATGCCAAAGATGGAAGGAATACAAAAAGTGTTAGTGATCGGTTCCGGGCCGATCGTCATCGGTCAGGCGGCAGAGTTTGATTATGCGGGAACACAGGCATGCCGTTCCCTCAAAGAAGAGGGGATGGAGGTTGTTCTGATCAATTCCAATCCGGCTACGATCATGACCGATAAAGATATTGCAGATAAGGTATATATCGAACCCCTTACCGTGGATGTTGTAAAAAATCTCATCCGGAAAGAAAAACCGGACAGTGTACTGCCGACGCTCGGGGGACAAGCAGCGCTCAATATCGCGATGGAACTGGAGGAGTGCGGTTTTTTGAAGGAGCAGGGAGTGCGTCTGATCGGGACGACCTCCCTTACGATAAAAAAGGCGGAAGACCGTCTTGAATTTAAAAATACGATGGAGAAGATCGGGGAGCCGATCGCAGCCAGTGAAGTTGTGGAGACGGTGGAGGATGCGGTGGCATTTACGAATACGATCGGCTATCCGGTGGTGATCCGTCCGGCTTATACGCTTGGCGGGAGTGGCGGCGGAATTGCTCAGGATGAAGAGGAATTACGGGAAATCTGTGCCAATGGCCTGCGGCTTTCCCGCGTAGGGCAGTGCCTGATCGAGCGCTGTATCGCCGGGTGGAAGGAAATTGAATATGAGGTCATGCGGGATGCGGGCGGAAACTGTATCACCGTATGTAACATGGAAAACCTCGATCCGGTAGGCGTCCATACCGGAGACAGCATCGTCGTGGCGCCATCCCAGACGCTTTCGGACAAAGAATACCAGATGCTCCGTTCGTCAGCGCTCAATATCATTACGGAATTAAATATCACCGGCGGCTGTAACGTGCAGTTTGCCCTTCATCCAAAATCGTTTGAGTACTGCGTCATCGAGGTCAATCCGCGTGTAAGCCGCTCGTCGGCGCTTGCGTCGAAGGCGACCGGATACCCAATCGCAAAGGTGGCGGCGAAGATCGCTCTTGGTTATACACTGGATGAGATTCCGAATGCGATCACCGGAAAGACATTTGCCAGCTTTGAACCAACACTGGATTATTGCGTCGTAAAGATTCCAAGGCTTCCGTTTGATAAATTTATCAAGGCGAAGAGGACACTCACGACCCAGATGAAGGCGACGGGCGAGGTCATGAGTATCTGTACGAATTTTGAGGGTGCTTTGATGAAGGCACTCCGTTCTCTGGAGCAGCACATTGACAGCCTTGATATCGGAAGATATACCGACCGTTCCAAAGAAGAGCTTTTAGAGCGGGTTCAGATCGTCGATGATCGGAGGATCTATGTCATAGCAGAACTTCTCCGCAAAGGTGCTTCGTACGATGAGATCCATGACATTACAAAGATTGATAAATGGTTTATTGATAAGATTGCCATTTTAGTCCGGATGGAGCAGCGGCTAAAGACGGAAACCCTTACGCCGGAGCTTTTGGCGGAGGCAAAACGGATTGAATTTCCGGACGTTGTCATCGCCGGGTATACCGGAATGACCGAGAGGGAAGTTCATGATATGCGGATCGAGAACGGGATCATTGCTGCGTTTAAGATGGTGGATACGTGTGCCGGTGAGTTTGACGCCGCTACCCCATATTATTACAGCTGTTTTGGCAGCGAGTGTGAAGTGGATGCCACGAAGACGAAAAAGAAGGTCATGGTGCTTGGCTCCGGTCCGATCCGGATCGGTCAGGGGATCGAATTTGATTTCTGTTCGGTACACAGTGCATGGTCACTGGAAAAAAGTGGATTTGAGACGATCATTGTAAATAATAACCCGGAGACGGTCAGCACGGATTTTGATGTGGCAAATAAGCTTTATTTTGAGCCGCTTACGCCGGAGGATGTGGAAAATATCGTGGCGTTGGAAAAACCGGATGGGGCAGCCGTGCAGTTTGGCGGGCAGACAGCGATCAAACTGACGGAGGCACTCCGTAAAATGGGCGTTCCGATTTTTGGAACGAGTGCAGAAAATGTGGATGCCGCCGAGGACAGGGAGTTGTTTGATGAAATTTTAGAGGAGTGTGGGATACCGCGACCAAAAGGGCAGACGGTGTTTACAACGGAAGAGGCGCTTGCGGCCGCGAATGAACTCGGTTATCCGGTACTTGTCCGTCCTTCTTACGTACTTGGCGGACAGGGGATGCAGATTGCGATCAATGATGAAGATATCGTTGAATTTATGTCGGTCATCAACCGGCATGTTCAGGAGCATCCGATCCTTGTCGATAAATACTTGATGGGAAAAGAAGTGGAAGTAGATGCGGTCTGTGACGGGGATGAAATCCTGATCCCGGGCATCATGGAGCATATCGAGAGAGCCGGAATCCATTCTGGGGATAGTATTTCCGTGTATCCGGCGCAGAGCATCAAGCCGGAAGTACAGGAGGTACTGGTGGATTACACGAGAAAACTTGCGAGGTCTCTTCATGTCATCGGTCTGATCAATATCCAGTTTATCGTATATAACGATGAGGTGTTCGTCATCGAAGTGAATCCCCGCTCATCGCGTACCGTACCGTATATCAGTAAGGTGACGGGAATCCCGATTGTGAAACTTGCCTCACAGGTCATCCTCGGAAAGAAGTTAAAAGAGTTGGGATATGAGACCGGACTGGCAAAAAAAGCAGATTATATCGCGATCAAGATGCCGGTATTTTCTTTTGAAAAACTGAGAGGAGCGGAGATCAGCCTCGGCCCGGAGATGAAATCGACCGGAGAGTGCCTCGGGATCGCAAAGACATTTAATGAGGCATTGTCAAAGGCATTTCTCGGCGCCGGCATCAATCTCCCAAGGCATAAGAAAATGATCCTGACCGTACGGACGCAGGCGCAGGAGGAGGCAGTTTCCGTGGCGAAGCGTTTTATCGAGCTTGGGTATGAGATCTATGCCACGAGAGGAACCCAAAAGGCTCTTGCCAAGGCGGGCGTCGAGGTCATTGGGGTAAATAAGATCGAGCAGGAGGCGCCGACACTGATGGATCTTCTTCTTGGCCATGAGATCGATCTGGTCATTGATATCCCCAAACAGGGCGAACACTCCCATGACGGATTTCTCATCCGGCGTACCTCGATCGAGACCGGCGTGACCTGCCTGACCTCGTTGGATACGGCAAATGCCCTGCTCACAAGCCTTGAAAATGTAGATCATACGCAGATGTCGCTTGTGGATATTGCGACGATCGAGGGGCGGTAGAGCGAAAAACGTTAGGAAGCCTAGAGATTCCACGCCCTTGACGTAATCAGAGGAGTTGGAATGATATTTCTTTTACGATATCCGGATCTAAGTCCGGGTATCTTTTTTTGTCACATTATATTGTCAAATCC
>JAMPFC010000039.1 GCA_023664685.1 Roseburia sp.
CAGAGATTTACAAACAGGTTGTTAAAGACCAACAGTACCGGGCGAAGATCACCAAACAGGCGACGATGTATTCGAAAATGGAGCCGGAACAGGCGGCGAATGTACTCCAGACGATGTCGGGAGACCTTGATCTGATCGCATCGATCCTCGACAGCATGACGGAGTCGAAGAGTGCGGCGATCCTTGCGGAGATGGAGCCGGAGACAGCGGCACAGATCACGACGAAGATGACCGCCAAATAAGAAGCTTTATAAGTTAAATTTCCGTTCTCAAAAGACGATATATATAGTATGAGAACAGGGCATGGCTCACTCCCATTTCTGGTTTTTCCGGAGATGGTGTGAAATAGAAAAAAAGATAATGTTTTTTATTATCTGGAAAGGAGAGAAAATGAAGACACAGGGTATATCATTAAATGTGTCTGCGATGCAGTCGCTTTCTACTGGAAAGTCGACGAAGGTGAAGGGTTCGGCGTTTGACAGCTTTATGTCAGGAACTGCTTCCGGGGCAACGGTGAAGAAACAAAATACCAGCGCGCCAAAGCAGCAGGGCGTCAAGACCGGAAAAGAAGGAAGCAGCATAAGTTCCTCCGGTGATGATTTTAACCGCCACAAAATTTCGCTGACGTCGGGCAAAGACAAATCCCAAATGTGGACAGAGACCGCCGATCTGGAGGAGATCAGTGAAGAAGTAGTTTCTTTTCTGAAAGATACCTTTGGAATGAGCGAAGAGGATATCGTGGATATTCTTGAGCAGCTTGGTCTTGGTGCCGCAGATCTTGCCTTTTCGTTTTCTGTAGAACTGAATCAGGTGACTCTGGTCAATGTGGAAAACATCAAGGCGTTCATCATGGAGGCGCACGGTGTAGAGGATATGAATCTGTTCCTTACGTCGGACATCATGTCGGGTGAACTGACAGACATCATGGCAGGAATACAGGACATCCTCGAAGAGTCGATTGGGATGGATCTGGAAAGCTTTTTACAGGGCGACAATGTTTTACTCCAGAGTTTTGCTGAGAAGTTTGGACAGTTGGCAAACCAGACGGAGCAGACAGCGGTGGAAGAACATGCAGATGATGCGGCGCTCGATATGATGCAGAATGCAGCAGTATCCGGTGCAAAGGACGAGATTCCGGTCGTTGTGGAAACGTCAGAGGAGTCAGGAATGTCCAATCTGAACCAGAACAGCCAGCAGAAGACATCAGACGGTGTGCATCAGGAAGCAGTTGAAAGTCCATTGAATGCGTTTGTAGAACGTTTGACAGAGTCGTTTGAGGCAAATGGAACTGCAGAGACGGTATCACAGGATGTTACGATGACCAATATCGTGGAGCAGGTTGTAAACCATATCCGGATCCGGGTACTTCCACAGACGACGAGCATGGAACTCCAGTTAAATCCGGAGTCTCTTGGCAGGGTAAACCTGAATGTGATGTCAAACAACGGAACAGCGACAGCAACGCTCACGGTGCAGAACCAAGTGGCAAAGGAAGCTCTGGAAAGCCAGATTTCGGTATTAAAAGAAAATCTGGAAAGTCAGGGACTCAAGGTAGAATCCGTCGAGGTAAATGTATCGGAGTTTGGGTTCAAACATCCGGGAGATGATTCGAAGAACAGCCAGTTTGAGCAGCAGCAGAAAAAATCTTCGGGAAGGCGTTTGCGTTTTGACACTGCGGACGAAGGTCAGGAAGACTTTGCGGCAGAGACAGAAGATGCACTGCAGGCAGGAGACAGCGTCGTAGATTACACAGCTTAAACGAAAATAATTTCAACGAAAACGATTTTATGAAAGGAGGAACAGGAAATGGCAAGAGCGATCGACAGTATCGTGACAGGACTTGATGATCTTGTGACAAGCAGCACCGAGACGACGTCAAGAGAGGTAGGCGGCGATCTTGGAAAAGAAGAGTTTTTACAGCTTCTTGTGACCCAGATGAAAAATCAGGATCCGTTAGAGCCGGAAAAAGACACTGACTTCATCGCACAGCTCGCACAGTTCTCCGCATTGGAGCAGATGCAGAACTTAAACGAGACGGCGACAAATTCACAGGCATTTGGTCTGGTTGGAAAGTCTGTCATCTTGAATACGACAAGTGCAAACGGACAGGTCAACGAGGTGAGCGGCGTCGTAGATTACATCACGATGAAGAATGGAAAAGCTCAGTTATCGATCAATGGACAGCTTTATTCGATCGACGATCTGGTTACGGTAAAAGATTCTTATTATGCAATCCAAGAATTTTTGCCATCTGTTGAAAAGACAGAAGTTACTTATGACAAGTCCAACAAAAAGCCGGTAGATATCAACATCAATCTCGGTCAAGGGGACTATGCAGCAACTTCCGTTGCAGTCGTGATGAACGGAGACTATGTAAATGCCGACTATCTGACTTATGATGATGGCGTATTGTCCATATGGCCGGATGCGTTTGAGAATCTTGGCATCGGAGAGTATGAGATCGGCCTCTACTTTGACGATCCGTATAATACGGTGATCAAAGACAAGGTAGTCATAAAAGTAGTTGACGGAGAGTAAGGATCAGGAGGTGGACAAAGCAAATGAACATCAATCAAAACTTTGTATCCATCGATGAAATGCGTCACAAGCTCGGCAATCATGCGAATCAGGTGACGGAGAAAAATACAAGGGGTTCCGGGAAATCGTTTGACCGTGTGCTTCATGATACAGCAGACGAAGTGAGATTTTCCAAACACGCAGCGAAAAGGCTTGAACTGAGGAATATTTCCATTTCGGATGAGCAGAAGGCAAGACTTGAGGATGCGGCGGATCAGGCGATGGAAAAAGGAATGACAGAATCTCTTGTGATGGTTGACAATCTTGCATTTATACTGAATGTCAGGAATAAAACCATTGTGACCGCTGTGAATGACACAGCAAATGCAGTTTTTACAAATATCGATGGAGCGATAATTAACTAAAAACGCGAAGTAGAATTTACATGCTGGCCCTTTACAGGAAGCATGAAAGTCTTTGAATGCCAGATAAGACTTAACAAATTTATATGGAGGGTTGATAATTATGATGAGATCATTGTGGTCTGGTGTTTCAGGTCTGAAAGTACACCAGACAAAGATGGATGTTATAGGTAATAACATTGCGAACGTAAATACAGTAGGTTTCCGTTCCGGAAGTGCCAACTTTACTGACGTATTCTACCAGACGACGCAGAGTGCGTCCGGGCCGAATGCGAACACAGGTGCAGCCGGAAGAAACGCTGTCCAGATCGGTCTTGGTTCAAACCTTGCCAATATCACGGTCAACATGAGCGGAACCGGTGCGACAAACCGTACTGACCGCGGAATGGACGTGATGATCAACGGAGATGCGTTCTTTGTCGTAAGAAGCAGCGGAAGTACTTATTTTACAAAATCCGGATGTTTTAATATCGATGCAAACGGAACGCTCATGTGTGAGACGAACGGTGCTACGGTACTCGGATGGGTTGCCGATGAAAATGGAGATATCCAGAGAGGCATGGTACAGCCGCTTGTGCTTCGTTCTCCGGAAAATGAGAATGCAGCGCCGAACCCGACGAGAAATGTCACGCTGAAAGGTAACATCGACCAGATGGATAAGCAGGTGCAGTTTGATTCGGATGGTGCGGGTGCGCCGATCAACGTTGAGTTCTATGACAATCTTGGTAATAAATACATGGCACTCTTAAATGTCAAGCTCGCAGGTGAGGGAACGACGAGTGAATACACTGTCAGCATATCGGATATCCTTGATTCCAATGCCGAGTCGATCTTGAAAGTATATGAACCGGATGAAAACGGAAACCCGGCTTACAGCGAGCCGGAGCCAAAGCCGACGATCAATTTTGGCGGGGCAGATCTGGGTTATACGGTAGATGTAGATGGTACGATCACCTTTGATCCGAGTAATGTACTGCTTACGTTTAATGGGTCGAGCGGACACTTTGTCAGTGTCACCGGCGAGGAGGAAGGAATGCTGAACCTTACGCTTACTTCCGGACAGGCGGACAACAATCCGTTCCCATTAGGCGGTGTGGATATTGACTTCTCGGCGCTTACGATGTTTGCGACGAAGGGAACTTGCAGCGTACAGCCGATCCGTGGTGACAATCAGGGCCACAATGCCGGAAATGCAGCCGGTAAGCTGAATGGCTTCTCAATCAATCCAAATGGTGAGATTTACGCAGTATATGACAACGGAGACGATAAACTCCTCGGACAGATCGCAGTAGCGACGTTTGCGAATCCTTCCGGTCTGGAGGCAGTCGGAAACAGTATGTTTGCCGCTACATTGAACTCCGGTGACTTTGATGGGATCGGGCAGGATATCACAGAGGTAGGAAGCTTCTCGATCGGTGCGCTTGAGATGTCGGATGTCGACCTTGCGACAGAGTTTACGAACATGATCACGACACAGCGTGGTTTTCAGGCGAACTCAAGGACGATCACAACCTCTGATACGATGTTGGAGGAGCTGATCAACCTCAAGCGATAAGCTAGGTTAACCGCCTGAAAAAAGGCAAAGAGGCAATTTGGATAAAATTTTCAGATAAATTTTTGTGGGAAAAGGGGAACGAAAGGTTTCCCTTTTCTCACGAATGTGTTATAATAGAAACGAACGCCGGAGGAATGGAGGGATTTTTATGATTGATATTACCAGAATGAACGAAAAACCGTTCACCCTGAATTCAGATCTCATCGAGACGATCGAGGAGACGCCGGATACTGTCATCACATTGACGACAGGAAAAAAAATAATTGTAAAAGAAAGTAGACAAGAAGTAAAAAATTTAGTAAAATCATATAGGAAAGAAATTTTTCAAAACATTTAGATAAAAAAAGTTAAGGTGGTGTGTTTTCTTGGATTTAGCATCTATCATAGGTATTGTCGGTTGTGCGGGAGCCGTTGTATTCGGAATCGTATCCGGAGATCAGGGTGTAGCCGCAATGGGAAACTTTTACGACTTTACATCAATTCTGGTTACGATCGTTGGTTCATTCATGTGTATGCTCACTACGTCAGATGATTTTGGCTCGTTCATTGGATCGATCAAATCGTTTTCTCTGATCCTAAAGACGCAGACGAGCAATGAAGGAGAAGTGATACATACGATCATTGATCTTGCCAATGTAGCAAGAAAGGAAGGACTTCTCCAGTTAGAGGAGGCTGCTTCGGATATCGATGATGAATTTTTGAAAAAAGGAATCATGCTCATTGTCGATGGTACGGATCAGGAACTTGTTACGAGTATCCTTGAGACAGATTTAAGCTGTATCGAGAGGCGTCACAACAAGATCATCAGCTTTTGGGACGGTCTGGCAGCGATGGGGCCTGCATGGGGTATGATCGGTACCCTGATCGGACTGATCAACATGTTAAAACTTCTGGACGACCCGAGTAGTATCGGACCGAACATGGCGGTGGCGCTCATTACGACGTTATACGGTTCTCTTCTTGCGAACTGGATCTGTATCCCAGTGGCTACGAAGCTCCGTGCGATCAATGCAAAGGAGATCATGACAAAAGAAGTGATCTGTGAGGGAATCCTTTCGATCCAAGCGGGAGAAAACCCACGTGTGATCGAGGAAAAACTGAAATCATTCTTGGCGCCGAAAGTAAGGGATGAAGTCCTGAATAGCGGTGGTGCTGATCAAGGTGGTGAGGGATAATGGCTCGTAAAAAAGCAGAAGAACCAGAATCGATCGAAGGCGGTTGGATCAATACGTTTGCAGACCTTATGAACCTGTTGCTTTGTTTCTTCGTCCTTTTGTTCTCCATGTCGACAGTCGATGCGGATAAGTATGAGCAGCTCGTGACTTCATTTTCGGAAAAAATTGATATCTTTGATGGCGGCGGGGACGCCGTGGGCGAGGGCGCTTTTGTTTCGAGCGGCACGAGCCAGAAAATATCGATGGAGCAGTTCTTTAATGAATTTGAAAATACCGGACAGGATGAGGATAGTACGGAAGACAGCTCCGAGATGACAGAAGAAGAAAAAGCGAAAAAGAAGATGGCAGAGGAGTTAAAGCAGCGGACGGAGGTACTCTACGAGGAAGTTACCGGAAAGGCGGAGAAAGAGGATATTCAGGATCTGATCAATGTCAGTACGGATGAGCAGTTTCAATATGTGCAGATTTCCCTGAATGGGGCGATCCTGTTTGACTCCGGTTCGGATACGATCAAGAGTTCTGCAATGGAGATTTTGAGCAAGGTTGGTGATATCCTTAAGAGTTATGACGATCATAATATTAAGATCGAGGGACACACAGATAATGTAAAGATTTCCAACGGAAAATTTGAGAGCAATATGTGGCTGTCCACAGCGAGGGCGACGCGGGTGTTTGAGTATTTTACATCCAAAAAGGGTCTGGATGCGAAGACTCTCGAGGCGACGGGACGCAGTGAGTATGATCCGGTCGGGGACAATAATACGGAAAAAGGACGTGCTAGAAACCGTCGTGTGGAGATCAAAATTTATACCGATAAGGATAACTAATGTGGACTGTCTAGGAAACAGCAGTTTCACATAGAAAAGATAACAAAAATAGGAGGCAAAAATGAAGAAAAATATACTTACAGTGGTTATCATGGCAGCTACCGTGATAAATCTCATACTTACGATCGTAATGGTGTTTTCTATCGTGCCCGCCATGAACAAGACGAATAAGCTTGTGGATAAGGTGGCCTCTGTTATCGATCTGGAGATTGAAAAAGAAGAAGAACAGCAGTATTCCGTGGAGGATTTGGAGGCATATCCGATCGCCTTTGAATCCAAACAGACGATCAACCTGAAGGCGGAGGCACCCGGTGATGATGCCCACTATGTTGTGCTTGAGGGAATCGTTGTGTCCTTTAATAAAGAAGCGGATGATTACAGCGAGATTTCAGAAGCCGTAAAGGCGGCGGATGTCTATATCCGTGATTATGTGAATGAAGTGATCTCGGAGCAGACGATCAACACGCTGAATGAAAATGCGATAAAAGAGGAAGCGCTTTCCAGAATACAGGATTTTTATGGAAGTAAGTGCATTGTCCGCATTTCTCTGACGGGCTATATGTTCCAATAATTTATAAAATTATAAGAAAATACTTTATCTTATTTTGAATTTATGTTATAATTCAATACGATGCCGGTCATCGAATGTGTCCGGCACCGATTAGACGCATACAGTGAGGTGAGAAAAATGGGGGATGTCCTGTCGCAGAACGAGATTGACAATCTACTCTCTGCGCTGAACAGCGGTGAGTTTGACTCTACTGAGTTAGAAGAGGTAGATGAAAGACAGGTAAGGGACTATGATTTTGCAAGACCATCCAAGTTTTCAAAAGATCACCTGCGTACGCTTGTATTCATATTTGAGCATTACGCCAGATTGTTGTCTACCAACCTTCCGGTATATTTGAGAAGTAATGTTCAGGTTGAAGTGATGCATGCAGAGGCGGCGACCTTTCAGGAGTTTTCAAACTCCCTGTCAAATCCGGTCTTGCTTGGAGTTGTGAATTTTGCCCCATTGGAGGGGAACATCATCCTTGAGGTTGCAAGTGGTCTGGGATATGCGATCGTGGACAGGATGCTTGGCGGAATCGGGGTTCCGTTGGAAAAGGCGAGGGAGTTTACAGAGATTGAGCTTACGATCATCGAACGGATCATGGTCGTGTGTACGAACTTGCTTGTGGAACCGTGGCAGAATGTGCAGAAGTTAGAGCCGACACTGGAGCGGATCGAGACAAATTCCCAGTTTGCCCAGTTTGTCTCTCCAAACGAGATGACTGCCATTATCACGATGAACATCAAGGTCGGGGACGTTGAGGAAGTGATCAACGTATGTATTCCATACAACGTCTTGGAGCCGGTGATCGAGAGGGTAAATACCAAGTTCTGGTATTCGACTGCCGGAGCAAAGGATGATGAAGATTATCAGGGGATCATTGAGGACAATATCAGTAAAGCACAGATTCCTGTGCGTGCGATCATGGGACGCAGTGCGATCTCAGTCAATGATTTCATCCATCTGCAGGTGGGCGATATAATTAAGGTAAATACAAAACTTGAAGATGATCTCGATGTTTATGTTGGGAATATCAAGAAATTTTCTGCATTGCCGGGTGCTTATGACGATGCATATGCAGTTAAAATTAAATCAGTATACAGAGAGGAGTAAAATGCATGGATGGAATGTTATCGCAGGAAGAAATCAATGCCCTGCTTGGCGGTGCGGACAACACGGACCAAGATGAAGGAAGTGCAGAGGCAGGAATGAGTTCTTCTGTTGCAACGGTCTCCGAAGAGCGTTTGTCTCCGGAAGAAGGCGATGCATTAGGCGAAGTCGCAAATATCAGTATGGGAACTGCAGCAACGACGTTAGCTGTATTGGTAAATAACCGGGTTGAGATAACGACACCACAGCTTGATTATGTTACTGTAGAGGATCTAAAAGAGAGGAATGAAGCCCCCTGTGTATTCATATATATTTCTTACAGGGCCGGTCTCGAAGGAAAAAATGTTCTTGTATTGAAAGAACACGATGTAAAAGTAATCACAGATCTTATGATGGGCGGAGATGGTACTAACACGGATACTGAGCTGACAGATCTTCATCTCAGTGCGATCAGTGAGGCAATGAACCAGATGATGGGTTCGGCGGCCACATCGATGTCATCTATGATAAATGATATGGTGGACATCAGTCCACCGACTTCCACGAGGGTTGATTTTGATGACGCCGGACTGGAGGATGTACTTGCGGATATGATCGGGCAGTTGTTTGTGCAGGTCTCGTTCCGGATGACGATCGGGGATCTGGTAGACAGCGAGATCATGCAGCTGTACACACTGGATTTCGGACGTCTGGTATTCCAGAAGTTCCGGGATGCTATGAATGACACAGAAGAAGAACCACCAGCGCCAGCACCTGCCCCAGCCCCACAGCCTGCGCCGGAGCCAGTTCAGGCCGCTGCACCGCCGCCAGCCCCGGCACCTGCCCCACAGCAGGGACAGCCGATGATGGGGATGCCGATGTATGCGATGCCACCACAGGATTTGAATATACAACCGGCACAGTTCCAGAATTTCATGCCGACAAATCTGGATGGAATCGCTCCGGAAAACATCGACCTGATCATGGATGTGCCGCTGGAAGTTACCGTAGAGCTTGGAAGAACCAGTAAGTCCATAAAAGATATACTGGATTTTTCACCGGGTACGATCATTGAACTTGATAAGCTTGCCGGAGAACCAATTGATGTATTAGTGAACGGAAAATTCGTCGCTAAGGGTGAAGTTGTTGTTATTGAAGAAAGTTTTGGTATAAGAGTAACAGAAATTATTAAAGATTAAATTACGGAGGAGAATGACAATGGCAAAAAGTGTTTTGATATGTGATGACGCAGCATTTATGAGAGTCATGATTAAAGACATTTTAACAAAGAATGGTTATGAAGTGGCCGGAGAAGCCGAGAATGGCGCAAAAGCGGTTGAGAAGTACAATGAAACCAAACCAGATCTTGTAATGATGGATATCACAATGCCGGAGATGGATGGGATTCAGGCTCTCAAAAAGATCAAAGAGACAGACGCAGGCGCTAATATCATTATGTGCTCCGCTATGGGCCAGCAGGCGATGGTAATCGAATCCATCCAGTCCGGTGCCAAAGACTTCATTGTAAAACCATTCCAAGCAGACCGTGTACTTGAAGCGGTGAAAAAGGCAATCGGCTGATAATGGGAAATAATATTCTTCAGCTGCTTGCTGCCATTCTTGTTTTTGTACTGGTGCTTGCAGCGACCTATTATGTAACCCGTTGGATTGCCAAATCAGGAGCGGTTCAGTCCCATTCAAGGAATATCCGGGTGATCGAGACCTTTAGGGTCGCACCGAATAAGTACATTCAGATCATAAAGCTTGGCACGAAATATTATTCGATCGCTGTTACGAAGGATCAGATTTCGTTTCTCACTCCGCTTGAGGAGGAGCAGCTAGAGCTGCATGAGATGGATGGAACGGTTCCGGACGTGTCTTTCAAAGATGTGATGGGGAAGGTGGCTTCCATGATCAAAAAGAAAGATAATAAAGAATAGAGAAAAGGTTGGTATTATGAGAACACATAAGAGATTATTTTCGGTTGTAGTCAAAGGGATGTCTCTGGTTATGGTACTATGCATATTAACCTTTTTTTCTGATACAATCGTAAATGCAGTACCAAGTCCAAATGTCCGATCCGACTCCCAAGCAGATGAAATCGGCGGGAGTGGGACTGCTGGCGTGAGTGATCCAGAGGATCCCGATGCATTTCAATTTAATATAACATCAAATGCAGGGAGCAGCAGCTTGTCAGCAAGTTTACAGATGCTTCTTGTTTTGACGGTTTTGTCATTAGCACCATCGATTCTTATCATGATGACCTCATTTACAAGAATAATCGTGGTGCTACATTTTGTGCGTTCTGCTCTGGGGACACAGACGACGCCGCCAAACCAAGTCATGGTCGGACTGGCGTTGTTTTTGACACTCTTTATCATGTCTCCGGTCATATCCGATATAAACCAGAACTGTGTACAGCCATTCCAGCAGGGAGAACTGACGCAGGAGGAGGCGCTGAACGCAGGCCTGAAACCGATCCGGGAGTTTATGTTTGAGCAGACAAACCGGTCGGATATCCGTCTGTTCCTTGATATCGAAGGACAGGACAGGGACATCGAGACAGAGGAGGATATTCCGACGATGGTTCTTATGCCGGCGTTTGTCATCAGTGAACTGAGGACGTCATTTACCATCGGATTTCTGATCTATCTGCCATTTATCGTAATCGATATGGTAGTTGCCTCGACGCTGATGTCAATGGGTATGATGATGCTTCCGCCGACCACGATCTCGATGCCATTTAAAATCCTGCTGTTTGTTCTGGCGGATGGTTGGAATCTAGTGATCGGACAAGTTGTGAAGACGTTTTATTAGTAGAGTAAGCTGATAGTAAGTAAGTTGATGACAGGAAGGGGGACAAAGCGATGTCAGAAAGTGATGTAGTAGACATATCCGCCCAGATGATCTGGGTGATCATAAAATGTGCAGCGCCTCTGTTGCTTGTTTCTCTGATTGTAGGTCTGATCATCAGTGTTTTTCAGACGGTCACTTCGATACAGGAGCAGACATTGACGTTTGTGCCAAAACTGTTAGCTATTTTTATAACGCTGCTTTTGACAGGTAATTGGATCATGAATAACTGTGTTGAGTTTTTGAGGCTTCTCTGTGAAAACTTTTCGGTTTTTGTGAGGTGAGAAGTAGATGAATTTTACTGTGGAACACCTTGAGTTTTATCTTTTGGTGCTGATCCGTATTTCGTCATTTGTGATGACCGCTCCGTTTTTCGGCTATGCGTCGATTCCCGTACGCGTGAAGGCGGCGACCAGTATCATTTTGTCGCTCGTGGTGATCTTAGCGACTCCGGTCGTGGAACTGGAATATACAGGGATCATCGGGTATTCTGCCCTGATCGTACAGGAGGCGGCAGTCGGCATGGTTCTCGGCTTTATGTGCAACATATGTCTGTACATTATTACCTTTGCCGGGCAGATCATGGACATGGAAATGGGTCTTTCGATGGCGAGTATGTTTGATCCGCTGTCGCGTATCCAAGTATCCGTGACGGGAAATATTTATACGTATTTTGTTATGCTTATTATGGTCGTAACGAATATGCACTATTATGTGCTTCGGGCCATTTTAGATACATTCCAGTATTTTAATGTTGGAAAAGCTGTTTTTAGTGGAAACGTTGTGGAAACAGCGATTGAATTTATGGGAAATTACTTTTTGATCGGTTTTCGGATCGTGCTTCCTGTGTTTGCATGTATGCTGATCATCAATGTCGTTCTCGGCGTGCTTTCCAGAGCAGCCCCGCAGATGAATATGTTTGTCGTGGGTATGCAGGTGAAGGTGCTTGTGGGAATCCTAATCCTTCTGATCATCATTCCCACCTTGCCGACGGTCACAAATTTTGTGATGGATACGATGAATGATGTGATCTTGCAGCTCTATCGGTTGTTTACGCCGACATGATCGCGTCTGGATGATCGGCCGCTTGGCACACCGGACGGTCAAAGTCAGAAATGGGGACGTTTCTATGCTTGCATATAACCTTCAGTTTTTTGCGAAAGACGGAGAAGGCGGAGAAAAGACAGAAGATGCGACACCGAAAAAACTGGCGGATGCCAGAAAAGAAGGTCAGGTGGCAAAGAGCCATGATCTTGGTGTGGCAGTACTGCTTATTGTATTGTTTGTAAGCCTAAAAATATTTGGCGGATTTATGTATGGCCGCTTTACGACGATTTTCCGCTTCTATATGGGAAATATCAGCGACTATGCGTTTGATTTTAACACGCTCAGGGCGATGAACCTTCTCGTGATCGGCGGCAGGGAGATCCTCTTGATCGCAGGGCCGATCTTTGCCTTGGCTGTGCTTGGAGCGTTTGTCATCAATGTGGTTCAGGTAAAATGGAAACCGACATTAAAGCCGCTCAGGCCGAAATTTAACAAATTTAATCCGGTATCCGGAGTGAAGAGGCTTTTTTCCAAAGACAAGATCTTTGAACTCATAAAAGCGATCGCCAAGCTTGCGGTATTGTTTTATGTTGTCTATTCTTCCCTAAAGGATGAGTGGGGACTTGTTGTAAATATTTACCAGTTAGAGCTTACGCCGGCTCTTCTTCTGATCGTTGATACGATCATGAATGTGGGATTTAAGATCTGTGCGGTATTTTCGATCCTTGCAATAGTGGATTATGTCTACCAGAAGCGCAAATTTAAGAAGGATATGAAAATGACCAAGCAGGAGGTAAAGGATGAGTATAAAAACGCCGAAGGAAACCCGCAGACGAAAAGCCGTATCCGGAGTAAGATGCAGGAGGCTTCTAGGCGGCGTATGATGCAGAGCGTCCCAGAGGCGGATGTGGTCATCACAAACCCGACTCATCTGGCAGTAGCGCTCAAGTACGATAAATCGCTTGGGGATGCGCCGGTCGTTCTGGCAAAAGGCGCTGACTATCTGGCGGCGAGGATCAAGGACGTCGCAAAGGAAAATAAAGTGGAGATCGTGGAAAACAAACCACTTGCCAGAATGTTATATTATAATGTGGAGATTGGAGCCCAGATCCCGCCGGAGCTGTATCAGATGGTGGCGGAAATTCTGGCGTATGTATATAATTTGCAGGGTAAACTTTAAAGGTATGGAGGTAGATGGGATATGAAGAAAATGGACATCATACTGGGATGTTTTGTTTTGATACCGATCTTATGTCTTATCATTCCAGTTCCCCTTCTGCTGTTGGATGTTTTATTTACGTTGAACATCGGCATATCGATGCTGATTCTTTTCAATGCACTTTTCGTAAAAGAACCGCTTGACATGTCGTCTTTCCCGACACTGCTTCTTTTGACGACGCTGTTCAGGCTGTCCCTGAACGTAAGCTCGACAAGAAATATCCTTTTGAATGGAGAAGCAGGAAATGTCGTAAATACATTTGGAAACTTTGTCGGCGGCGGTAATCTGATCGTCGGAGCGGTCGTGTTCTTGATCCTGATCATCGTACAGTTGATGGTCATCAATAAAGGTTCCGAGCGTGTATCCGAAGTAACCGCCAGATTTACACTGGATGCGATGCCCGGTAAGCAGATGGCGATCGATGCGGATCTGAATACTGGTGCGATCACCGATGAAGAGGCAAAGGAACGAAGAGAAAAGATCCAAGAGGAATCGGCATTTTTCGGCGCGATGGATGGTGCGGTAAAGTACGTAAAAGGAGACGCTACAGCCGGACTGGTCATCACCGTCATAAACTTTGTCGGTGGTCTGGCGCTTGGAGTACTCATGAATGGAATGGAGATCGAGGGGGCGTTACAGAACTATTCGATCCTTACGATCGGTGACGGACTGACGAGCCAGATCCCGTCGCTTATGATCTCACTGGCGACCGGTGTCCTCGTTACAAAGGGTTCCAAAGAGGCAGACGTCGGAGGCGTTCTCCAGAAGCAGCTAGTTGGTACGCCGAAGGTGCTTATGATCGTCGGCTGCGCCATGATCGGACTCGGCGTATTTACGCCGATGAATATTGTTATTTTCAGTGCGTATGGAATCTTTTTCATCATTACCTCGCGGATGATCACGAATGAACTTGAGATGGAGGATACGGACTCACAGGTGAGCGAAGAGGAGGAGTCGGCGGAGGAGATCCGGCGGCCGGAAAATGTTACGTCGCTGCTTAAGGTGGATGCGATCGAGCTGGAGTTTGGGTATGGTATCATTCCCCTTGCCGATGTGAATCAGGGCGGAGACCTTCTTGACCGTGTCGTTATGATCCGAAGACAGATCGCCCTTGAACTTGGATGTGTCGTTCCGATGATCCGTCTGCGTGACAACATACAGCTCAATCCGAACCAGTATGTGATCAAGATCAAAGGTGTTCCGGTGAGTGAGGGAGAGATTTTGTTCGACCACTATATGGCGATGAACCCGGGATTTGTCGAGGAAGAACTGACAGGAATCCCGACCTTTGAGCCATCGTTCCATCTCCCGGCGATCTGGATCACGGAGGGACAGAGGGAACGTGCGGAGTCACTTGGTTATACCGTCGTTGACCCGCCGTCGATCATAGCGACCCACTTGATGGAGATCATACGTGGAAATCTCCACGAGCTGCTCACAAGGCAGGATGTGCAGAATCTGATCGACAATGTCAAAGAGGCAAACGATACGCTCGTCTCCGAACTCGTACCGAAGACACTCAGTGTCGGGGAGATCCAGAAAGTTCTCCAGAACCTTTTGCTGGAAGGAATTTCCATCCGCGACCTGATCACGATATTTGAGACGCTTGCCGATTATGCGCCGACGACGCATGATACGGATATTCTGACCGAGTATGTCAGACAGAATTTGAGAAGAGCGATTTCCAATAAATATTTTACCAATAATGAGGCGACAAGTGTGATCACACTCGATCCGAAAGTGGAGCAGGAAATCATGAATTCGGTGAAGCAGAGCGAGCAGGGTTCTTATCTGGCACTGGATCCGGATTATTCCGCCCGGATCATGGAGGCGCTTACAGAAGAGAGCGGGAAGCTTGAAGAGCTTGGAAAGACGCCGATCATTATTACTTCGCCGATCGTGAGGATGTATTTTAAGCATCTTACGATGGAGCAGTTTAAGAATCTGCATGTATTATCATATAATGAGATTGACTCAGACGTTGAGCTTCAGTCAGTTGGGATGGTGACCGTAGAATGATTATTAAAAAATTTTTGGCAAAGACAGAAACCGAAGCGATCGAGATGGCAAAAGAGGAGTTAGGAAGCAATGCGATCGTTATGAACATAAAGAAGGTGCATCCAAAAGGAGTAGCCAAATTTTTTGTAAAGAGCAAGGTGGAGGTGACAGCCGCCTTAGAGGAAAATATTGTATACGATACGGAAACCAGAAAAGAAAAAGGAAATGAAAAGACAGGGAGTTCGGTCGATCTGACAGCTCCGAAGTTTGTGCCAGATATCGTGGCAGGAGGCGAAGAGGACGAAGACAAAAATGTAGCCGGAATCGAAGAAAAATTAAACAGCCTGCAGCAGATGTTGGAAAAGCAGATGTTAGAAAAACAGATGTCAAAGAAAGAAGAGGCAAAAGACAGTTTCGAGCCGGACAAAGAGAGAGAAGAGGAAAAGGAACTCCCGGAGACCGAGCCGGAGAGCGAGGAGATCCGGAAGGCAGACGCCTGCAAAGAACTGATCCGCAAGCAGATGCTTGAAAACGAGGTGGCACCTTCGATCGCAGATAAACTGATGGAGGAGATCAACAACTCACTTCCCAAAGATGCCGCGCTCAACCAGATCCTTGCGGCGATCTACCAGAAGATCATATTGATGACGGGACAGCCTTATGTGCTTGACAAAGTGGTTGACGACGGGCCAAAATATGTATTCTTTCTTGGTTCTACAGGCGTAGGAAAAACAACGACGATCGCCAAGATCGCTTCTAAACTCAAACTGGAAAATAAGAAAAATATTGCCCTGATCACAGCGGACACATACCGGATCGCTGCGGTAGAGCAGTTAAAAACATATGCCAATATCCTAAGCGTTCCGCTGAGCGTGGTATACAGCCCGGCGGAGTTAGGAGAAGTTCAGGAAGAGCTAAATAAGTACGATGTATGTCTGATCGACACAGCCGGATGCTCCCACAAAAATAAGGAGCAGTTAAACGATATCCGGGAACTGATTGAACAGGTTCCGATTTCCAAGAGGGAAGTTTATCTTGTACTCAGTGCAGGGACAAAGTACAGCGATCTGAAAGATATCGCAGATGCTTATTCGGATCTTACGGATTACAGCATGATTTTTACAAAATTGGATGAAACATCCTCGGCCGGTGTGATGTTAAATATGAGAACCTATACAAACCGGCCATTGTCCTATGTCACATGGGGACAGAATGTTCCGGATGATATCGGGACGGTAGATGCCCAGAAGATTGCAAAAAAACTATTAGGAGGCAGGTCATAGTGGATCAGGCGGAAAAGCTAAGGAATATCATTAAGAGACAAGACCTACAACCGGATAAAGAACGTCTCGCCAAAGTGATCACTGTGACCAGTGGAAAAGGCGGCGTAGGAAAAACGAGTGTATCGGTAAATCTTGCCATTCAGTTAAGCCAGATGGGAAAACGGGTGGTTATTTTCGATGCGGATTTTGGACTTGCCAATATCGAGATCATGTTGGGGCTGAGGCCCAAATACAATCTGGCAGATCTGATGTACCGGGGAAAAAGCATTGAGGATATTATTACATACGGGCCTGCGGGAATTGGTTTTATCTCCGGGGGGTCGGGGATCAATGAACTTGCCAATCTGTCGAGGGATCAGGTATTTTCCCTCATCCACAGACTGGAAGATTTAGACCGGCTCGCCGATATCATTATTGTGGATACAGGGGCCGGTATCAGCGATACGGTTCTTGAGTTTGTGGCAGCCAGTGAGGAAGTGCTTCTTGTCGCTACGCCGGAGCCTACCTCCATTACCGATGCGTATGCCCTTCTCAAGACGTTGAACCGGAAAGTTTCCTACCGGCAGGATAAGACTGTCGTGAAAATGGTAGCAAATCAGGTGCGGGGAGAAAGGGATGCGACGGAGCTTTTTGAAAAACTTGGCGTCGTCGTCGAAAAATTTTTGGATATTGAAGTGGAATTTCTCGGCTCTGTGCCATATGATAAGAATATGCGCAATGCAGTGATGCATCAGGCGCCGGTAAGTATCACCCGGCCGGATTCCGGTTCGGCGAGGGCTGTCAGGATGTTGGCGGCACGGATCGAGAACGGACTGGCAGATGAGGAAGAGGATGAGAGGCTTGGTATCGTAAAGATATTTTCAAGCGTGATCCGTATGCGATTTATGAAATGAATGAAATGAAATGAGGGATGCTATGCAGAAAGCAGTAATTAATATAGGGGACAGGATTGAACTTACGCATGTAAAGAGTACGTTTCGGAGCAGACTGTCCAACCGTATATATGGCAGTAAACTTCTCGATTATGACGGCAGGCGTTCGGCGAAGATCGCAGTGCCGCTTGATGAAGGAAAGATCGTTCCCCTTCAAGTTGGGGATGAATATGATTTGTGTTTTTTTACAACGATGGGCCTTTACCGTTGTCGTGCAAGGATTTCCAACCGTTTCCGTGAGGGAAGGATGCATGTGATGATGGTAGAGTTACTTTCCCTACCGAAAAAATTCCAGCGGCGGATGTTTTACCGTCTGGAGTGTATGGAGAAGATCCAGTACCGGATTATTTCCGAGCAGGAGAGGATCTTGAAGGAATTTCTCGACAGCGGGATTGAGGATGAGGCACAGCGTCAGGCATATGAGGCAAAACTAAAACAATTTATCGGTGAATGGGAGGAGGCGCTTCTGACGGATATCAGCGGAGGCGGCGCAAGGCTTCAGTGTAACCGGGAGGTCGAGCCGGGGACATTTATCGAGATGGTCATGGTGCTTCCAATCCAAGGGAAAAATATCCGAATGCAGTGTATGGCAAAGATCGTGGCTGCACAGAAGAAAGAGAATGATCCGGGTGCCTTTGAGCTGCGCTGTGAATATGAGTGCATCGAGAAAGACGACAGGGAACGGATCGTATTGTACGTGTTTGAAGAGCAAAAGAGACGTTTGAGAAAGGAATAATCCGGAAAAATATGAAAAAAATCCTGATAATAGATGACTCTGCACTTATGAGAAGGGTCATGTCTGATATAATAGAAAAAGAAGCGGATCTATGTGTTGCAGATACGGCGGAAAATGGAAAAATTGCAGTCGATCTTCTGTCAGAACAAAAGACATATGATTTGATCCTTTTAGACATCAATATGCCGAAAATGGACGGAATCGGTTTTTTGAAATATCTGAATGAAAACAACAATAAGATCCCTACGCTGATGGTAAGTTCGATTGCCAGCAGAAGCACAAAGGAGACGATGAAGGCTCTTGAGCTGGGGGCGTATGATTTTGTGAAAAAGCCGGCGGGACTGCGTGGTGTCACGAACAATGAATTTAGGGAACAGCTTTTGGAGAAGATCCACTGTGCTTTTAAACTCCGGCATATACCGGTAGGAAAACCAGTCAGGGAAAAGCCGGAGGAAAAGAAAAGCGTCGTGGAGAAACCGGTGGTAAAACCAGTGATAAAACGTCGTGCCTCATCTTCCGGAGGAGGGAAAAACACCCTTCTTTTTATCGCTTCTTCTACCGGGGGGCCGAAGGCACTCCAGTCGGTCGTGCCAAAGATTCCGGCGGAGATCGGGTGTCCGGTCGTTATCGTACAGCACATGCCATCGGGTTTTACCCAGTCATTGGCGGAGCGTCTCGACGAGATGAGTCCGTGTAAAGTGGTGGAGGCGCAGGATGGTGATGTCCTGAAAAACGGAGTGGTCTATGTGGCAAAGGGCGGCTATCAGCTTTATGCAAACCCTGTCAACCGGAACGAGCATCAGCTTTTGGTAAAAAAGGATGAGCCGCGAGGTGGATTGAGGCCATGTGCGGATATTTTTCTGGAGTCGTTACTGGACTGTAATTATGAAAAAATATTCTGTGCGGTACTTACCGGGATGGGAAGTGATGGAACAAAGGGGTTACTTCAGTTAAAGAAATTAAAAGAGGTTTACACGGTGGGGCAGAGTGAGGAGTCGTGCGTCGTGTACGGAATGCCCCGTGCAGCAGCAAAGGCAGAGGTCGTCGATCGGGTGGCAGATCTGCAGGATGTTGCAGAATTACTGATTGCTGCTTGGCAGCAGAATGGAGGATGAAATGGATACCAGTCAATATTTAGAGTTATTTATCGATGAAACGAAGGAGCATCTGCAGTCTTTGAACGAGCATATTCTGGAGCTTGAGAAGGATCCGGAAAATGACGATACGATCAACGAGATCTTCCGTGCGGCGCATACGTTAAAGGGAATGGCGGGTACGATGGGATTTGCGAGGATGCAGCGCCTTACCCATGATATGGAAAATGTGTTTCAGGAGATTCGTAATGGCAACATGAAGGCGAATGCAAAACTTGTGGATATTTTATTCCGCGGTCTTGACGCCCTTGAATCCTATCTGGATGTGATTCTGAATACAAGCACAGAGGGAACCGAGGACAATGAGGATATCATCAATGATCTCAACGAGGTGATCGCTGAGGAGACCGGTGCCGAAGTGAAAAAAGAGGAAGCGCCGGCACAGGCTTCTTCCGGAAGCACCGAAGAAGCGGGAGAAGACGGGGATGACCGTTATCCTCCAAAATATGAAGAGATTCCGATCTCAGAGTACGACGTCGTAGCGATGGATAATGCAAAGGCAGAAGGGCAGAATGTATATGGGATCACTGCTTATCTTCAGGAGACCTGTATTCTGAAAGCTGCGAGGGCATTTCTCGTATTTAAGTCGATCGAGGAGAAGGGAGAACTGATCAAGTCCGTTCCGACGACCGAGAAGATCGAGGATGAGGAATTTGAGTTTGATTTTAGCTGGATCCTTGCGACGCGGGAGACAAAGGAAACGATCAAAAAACTGATCAAAAATGTATCGGAGATCGCAGAAGTGCGGATTGACGATTTCAAATATTCGGCAGCGGAAGCCGCAGACGCATCTGCGCCGGCAGAAAAGCAGGAAGCGGCAAAGCCGGAAAAGAAAGCAGAAGCGAACAAAGAACCTGCGAAGAAAGCTCCACAGGCGGCGGCATCAAAAGGAAAAGTGGCTAGCCGGTCAGTGCGTGTGGATATCGACAAACTGGATGAACTCATGAATCTGGTCAGTGAGCTGATCATCGCGAAAAATGCACTGGTTTCCGGCAGCACCGGAGAAGGCGGCGAGGTGAGCAGCAGCCAGAAATTCCATGAAAATATCGAATATCTGGAGAGAGTTACGACAAATCTCCATGAATCGGTGATGAAGGTAAGGATGGTACCGATCGAGAACGTAGTAAACCGTTTTCCGCGTATGATCCGTGATCTGAACCGGAAGCTGAATAAGAAGATGGAGCTGTACATGACAGGTGAGGATACGGAATTAGACCGTACCGTGATCGATGAACTCGGAGATCCTCTGATGCATCTTCTCAGAAATTCAGCCGATCATGGGCTTGAGAGCAATGCGGAGCGTGTGCGCCTTGGCAAACCGGAAGTAGGATCTATTTTCTTAGATGCCTATCAGGATGGAAATAACGTAACCATTGAGGTACGAGACGATGGAGGCGGAATCGATACCGAGAAGATAAGGAACAAGGCGATCGAAAAAGGAACGATCACCGAGCAGCAGGCAGAGAGCATGACCGAAAAAGAGTATATTGATCTTTTGTTCCGTCCGAGCTTTTCAACTGCCGAGAAGATTTCTGATATTTCCGGACGAGGCGTGGGACTTGACGTGGTTAAGACCAAGATCGAGTCGCTCGGAGGAAGTATCGAGGCAAAGACGGTGAAAGGAGAAGGGAGTACGTTTTCTATACAGCTTCCACTGACACTTGCGATCATTCAGGCATTGATGGTCGAGGTGGGAACAGAAAAATATGCGATCCCGCTTGGAAATATCGATACGATCGAGGATGTTATGCCGGATGAGATTAAACTGGTGCAGTCAAAAGAGGTGATCCACCTCAGAGGAAGCGTCATTCCGATCATTCGTATGAATATGGTCGTTGAAATGGAGGATTATGAGAAAAACAGCGAGGATGAATCCGAAGTAGTAGTTGTTGTCAAGAAAGGTGAAAAGCGGCTGGGAATCGTAGTCGACAATCTGCTTGGACAGCAGGAAACGGTCATCAAATCTCTTGGCCACCACATTACAAACGCGAAGCTCTTTAGCGGTGCGACGATACTAGGAGATGGCGAGGTGGCATTGATCCTTGACACCAATACACTGATTTAGGAGGGTAAGAGAATGGATGGAATGTTAAATGAAGCGGTAGTGGAAGAAGTTCAGTACATCGTCATCCGGCTTGGGGATGAGCAGTATGGGATTAACATAGGATACATAGACAATATCGTCAGGATGCAGAGGATCACAAGGGTTCCAAAATCACAGCCTTACTATGTGGGCGTGATCAATCTGCGGGGCGAGGTGGTTCCGGTCATGAGCCTCAGAAGGCGCTTTGCACTGGAGGATCGGGAATATTCCGGCGCGACAAGGATCATCATACTCAAATTAGAGGATCAGTCGATGGTCGGAGTGATCGTGGATGAAGTCAGGGAAGTTGTAAATCTGGATCCGGCTTCGATCGAGACACCGTCATTTAAGTTGGATGAGAAAAATGCCGCTTATCTTGCCGGGATTGGAAAAAACGGAGAAAATCTCATCTCACTTCTTAATATTGAAAATGTGGTTGGAGAGACAAAAGCCGTATGAGTGAAATGGTACGTGTGGGAATGGCAGACTATAAGCTCTGTCGTCCCCCTCAGAAGATATCGACTCTGGGACTGGGTTCCTGTCTGGGGGTCATACTGTACGACAATATGACGAAGTTATGCGGAATGGCACATGTCATGCTGCCGGACAGCACCCAGATCACAAAGAACAAAAACCGGATGAAGTTTATGGACACCTGTCTTCCGGATATGTACGAAGAAATGCTGAGGGAAGGGGCACTTCCGGCGGCGATGATCGCAAAGATCGCCGGTGGTGCGCAGATGTTTTCCGCTAAGCCCCAGCAGGATATGCTCCATATCGGGCAGCACAACGTCGCGGCGGCGAAAGAGATTCTGGCAGGCTGGGGGATTCCTATTGTATCCGAGGATGTCGGCGGTTGCTGCGGGAGGACGATCGAGTTTGACACAGTGACAGGAGAGTTGAACATAAAGACAGTCGGTCTCGGAGATAATGTGATCTGATGGAATGACGAAACACGATCGAGTTTGACATACAGAATGGGGGAAGACCATGAAATATCGATTTATTCCTGCTTTTGTCATGTTATTGGCAGGACTTGTATGCTGTATCATGAGTATTGTACAGAGATGGGATGTCACATAC
The DNA here is from genome assembly GCA_023664685.1 of Roseburia sp. GTDB lineage: Bacteria > Bacillota > Clostridia > Lachnospirales > Lachnospiraceae > Eubacterium_F. The sequence continues at coordinate 22,527 of JAMPFC010000039.1, forward strand.
AGCCTGATCGTTTTGATCATTGTTCTCATCGTATTTTACATTCTGGGACAGATCGCAGCGCAGGTCATTGGAAAAGTAGAGGCAGAACATGAGGCGATGGTAAAAGCGGAGCAGGAGAGAAGAGAACGCGAGGAAGAAGCTAGACTTGAGGAAGAAAGACGGATGGAAGAACAGATGGAAAATGAGGCAGGCGACGAGGAATCCGTGACAGATGAGATGCAGGGTGCGGATTGATGTCGTTGATCTGATATTAGAGAGGGAGCGGCTATGGCGATCAGTGAATCCGAAAAGAAAAAGCTGTGGGATAAATACATGAAAAACCGGAGTCCTGAAATCCGGGAGCAGCTGATTATTGAATATGCAAATCTAGTGAATCTTGTGGCGGGACGCATGGGAATGTATCTGGGCTACACGGTGGAATATGATGATTTGGTGGGGTATGGGATTTTTGGGCTGATCGATGCCATTGATAAGTTCGATCTCGCAAAAAATGTAAAATTCGAGACATATGCAAGTCTCCGGATCCGGGGTTCGATCTTGGATCAGATCCGGAAGATGGACTGGGTGCCAAGAACACTCCGTCAAAAACAAAAACAGATGGATGCGGCATGTGCAAAACTGGAGGGGCAGTTCGGAAGACCTGCCACGGATCAGGAGGTCGCAGATGAACTTGAGATCAGCCGGGAGGAATACGACAACTGGAAAAACGAGGCACAGTTTACAAATCTTGTCTCTCTGGATGATTATCTGGAGCAGGGCGGAGACGCCAGAATGGACGCCGGCGGCACCAACCGTTTCGATCAGCCGGAACAGGCATTGGAAAAGCAGGAGTTGAAGCAGATGCTCGTGGAGGCTCTCAAAACACTTACCGAAAAGGAATGCAGCGTGATCACGCTTTATTACTATGAAGATATGACATTAAAAGAAATCAGCCAAGTGCTTCAGGTATCTGAATCAAGGGTTTCTCAGCTTCACACAAAGGCATTGAAGAAGATCAAGGTGCAGCTTGGGGATTCAGTGGAATTATTGAAACTGTTTTAAAATAGATATTGTTTAGGGTTATCAAGACTGGAAAGAGAGGAATATTATGGGCAAGAATGCGTATTTTCAGATCATACATAAACCAAATCAAACACTGCTTAAGGTATTTCCAGCCTCGAAAGATGGGGAGATGTTTCAAGTAGATGAAGTGATGAAATACTTTGAACTGATCAATATTTCAAGCTATGATACGGTGAAATTGAATGACTATCTGAACCGGGGAGATTACCGCATGGAATTTCCTATTATCAATACAGAAACTCCGCCGGAGAATGAGAGATGTGTTGTTACGATCAATGAAATGGGGATGAGTGCGACAGTACGCTTTTATCCTCCTTCGGATAACGGAAAACGAATGACACGGGATGACATCATCAGTGACTTGCGGCTTGCCAGTGTGACACATGGGATCCGTGAGGATGTTGTGGAACAGTTTATGAAGAGTCCGGAGTACTGCAAGAGTTATATGATCGCAGTTGCGACGGAGCCGATCCAAGGACATGACGCCCATATCGAGTATCATTTCGATACGGATACTGCGGCAAGGCCAAAGTTAAATGAAGATGGAAGTGTAGATTTTCACCAGTTGGGAAATATTAAACCTGTGGCTCCGGGTGACAAACTTGCCACGCTCACGAAAGCAGATATCGGAAAACCGGGAATCAATGTAACGGGTGTGCCGATCCCACAGAAAAAGGTGACGTTAAAAGTTCTCCGGTATGGAAAAAATATTTCCATATCTGAGGATAAATGTACGATTTATTCGCAGACAGCCGGGCATGTTATGCTTGTGGACGATCTGGTCATGGTTTCGGACGTGTATGATGTGCCGGCAAATGTAGATGCCTCGACCGGAGATATCGAGTATAAGGGAACCGTAAATGTGACAGGAAATGTCAACACCGGCTACTTCGTAAAGGCAGACGGTGATATCATCGTAAACGGTGTAGTAGAAGGTGCGACACTGATCGCCGGTGGAGATATCATATTGAAGCGCGGAATGCAGGGAATGTCCCGCGGAACACTGGAAGCAGAGGGAAATATCGCAGCGAAGTTTATCGAGAGCGCTACGGTGAAATGCGGCGGTACATTGATGTGTGATGCGGTATTGCACAGCAATGTCGAGACCGGCGACGATATATCCGTATTGGGAAGAAAAGGGCTGATCAATGGCGGCCATATTAAGACATACGGAAATATTGCAGCGACAACGCTCGGCTCGATCATGGGGACGGCTACAGTTGTAGAAATCATGTCAGATGTCGAGAAGACAAAGCTTTTGAATGATACCGAGGAAAAGATCAATGAGGTCAAGGATGCGATCAAGAAAATGGATAATGCCCTTCAGATGATCAAGAGATCGGCTCAGGGCGATAAGCAGCTGACCCCGCAGCAGATCCAGTATGTGCGTCTGGTGGCGTCCTCTAAGCCAAAGCTCGAAAAGGAGATTCTCCAGATGGGCTTGGAATGCAAAGAACTTAGGGAAGTGATCGCCAAAAATGCGAAGGTGAGCATCAAGGTAAATGGTACGGTAAATGCCGGTGTAAAAATCGTCATCAAGGACATGAGCCGGATCATCAATGATAATGTATCAGCTTGTAAGTTTGTAAGAGAGGGTGCGGACATAAAATCGGTGGGTCTTTATTAACCGGTATAAGCTAATTTTTTGATACCGGACAAAGAAAGGTTTGGTGATCATATATGCCGATTAGCGCGATAGATTTTTCTACGGTTGCGCCACGTTCCTCCGAAGCTTCCACGATCGCCGGGAAGGAACAGAACCAGCTTCAGCATATGGAAGTGAATGGGCAGGTGAATTTTCAGAGGTCAGTGGAGCAGCAGAACCAGAGAACCGTGGAAACGAAGGAAAGCGAAACAGAAGAGTACAGTTTCGATGACTCGGGTAAGAACGGATATGGTGGAGATGGCGGCAGAAAAAGGAAAAAAAAGTCAGAAGATGCCCCGATGGCGCCACGTTCGGACAGCAGTTTCGATATCATGATTTAACAGGAAGGTAAAGGGATAAAATGAACGCAGCAGAGATCATATTGCTGATACTTGGTTTTGTGAGTATTTCAGTTAGTTTTTTTATTGGAAACCGTCGAGAGGATAGTGAGGGAACAGGCGGAATGGAAGAGGCTGTTTCAAAAGACATCTGGACAGAGAAGGAAGAAGAGATGGTCAGGGAACAGGTGGAGGCGATCTTGAATGATGAACGGGAGCAGATGCTCGCAGAGACGACGGATTCACTGAACCGCAAAAGCAATGAAAAGATCATGGAATTTGATGAATTTTCTTCCCAGATACTGGAAAAAATAAACCGGAACCATGAGGAAGTTGTATTTATGTACAACATGCTGAATGAAAAGCAGAGGGAATTAAGAGAAGCCACTGCCAAAACGACGGTAAAAAAACAGGAAAAAACAGAACAGGAAGAACAGGCAGAGACCGGTGTGTCAGCACCGACGGTTGGGCATGAGCCGGAACCGCGGCCACAGCCAAGGCCGGTTTCCGGGATGTCCCGGGCAGCTGCAAAGCCGAAAGCGCCAAAGGCAAAGCCGGAACCGGCACCAGCTAAAAAGAAAGCTTCTGCCCCGAAAGGGGATACCAATGAGGCGATCGTTCAGATGTACAAGCAGGGGAAGAGTGTGCTTGATATCTCAAAGGAACTGAACATCGGACAGGGTGAAGTAAAGCTTATGATCGCACTGTATGGAGGAAACAAATGAAATTAAAGTGGTTTTTAAGAGGGCTTGGTCTGGGGATCGTACTGACCGCTCTTCTTTTGTGTGTAACATACCGGGCTTCCCAGAAAAATAATAATGTGATCCGTCAGGCAAAGGAGCTTGGCATGGTATTTCCGGAGGCGGAGACGAACGAGGCAGAACAGACCGCCGAGCAGCTTGCCAGTGAGGTGCAAAATGATGCGGCGTCCGGTGCAGCGGTATCCGGTGAGGCGGTCGATGTAAAGACGGAAGAAGAAAAAAAGGCGGAGGCGAAGATCAACGAGAGCAAAGAAGATATCCGAAAGGCTTCCAGATATAATAAAAACACGAAGTCATTCGTGGTGAGGAGCGGGCTTCTCTCAAGCTCTGTCTCGAGAGAGATGGAGGAGGCAGGGATCATTGAGGATTCCGATGAATTTGATGAGTATCTGGAGAAAAAAGGATACGCCAGACAGGTGAGGAGTGGCACGTATAAAATTCCGGTTGGCGCAGACTTTGAAACGATCGCAAAAATCATTACAAGACAGGACTAGAAAGCAAAATACAAAGGGAAAAACGTTAGTGTAAAATTATAGTTGGCAAAAAAAATAAAGGGAAGAAGCCGAAACCCCT
>JAMPFC010000003.1 GCA_023664685.1 Roseburia sp.
ACCCTCGCGCCGCTATTAACGACCTACTCCCTTTCCAGGGGAGCCCCTTCAGCCACTTGGGTACTTCTCCAGCTGAATTACTTCTATGAAAAAGTATATAATTTAAAAGCCGCCCGAAACGGACTGGCTTTCTGAAACGGAGAAGGTGGGATTCGAACCCACGGCCCCTTTCGGAGTCACCGGTTTTCAAGACCGGCTCCTTAAACCACTCGGACACCTCTCCAAATGCTGCTTGAACAGTATAACAAAATAACCGTCTCTTGTCAATCATTTTTTCCAGATTCCACGAAATTGATTCCACAGAATGACCCCAGAATCCACGGAAAACCTCTGATTCCCCTCACATCAGGTCTCCCCTAGTTTCAATCCCGGGACTGCATTGAGATCCCAGCCATCCCGCCGCCCGCGGATAAATTCGTAGTATCCCGCCGCCCCGATCATAGCCGCATTATCCGTACAAAACACCGGTTCCGGATAATAGAGCGAGTACCCGTTTTCCTTACAGGACTCCTGCATCTTCGCGCGAAGCCCATTATTGCAGGCGACTCCCCCTGCCATTGCAATCTTGCTGACACCAAAATTTTTGGCCGCAAGCATTGTATGCGCTGTCAAAACGTCTGTGACCGCTTCCTGAAAAGAAGCGGCAATATCCGCCTGAGAATACGGGATGCCTTTCATGTTACAGCCATTGATATAATTTAGAACAGCAGATTTTACGCCGCTAAAACTAAAATCATAAGGGGCGCCTTCTACAGAGGCTCTCGGAAACGGTATGGCGTCTTTATCGCCTCTAGGTGCGAGTTCATCGATCTTCGGGCCGCCCGGATAACCAAGCCCAATCGATCTTGCGACTTTATCAAAGGCTTCTCCGGCGGCATCATCCCTCGTCCTTCCGATGATATCATATTTTCCATAATCCTGTACCATAACAAGATGGCTGTGTCCCCCGGATACGACCAGACAGAGAAAGGGCGGTTCTAACTCCTTATGACAAATGTAATTGGCAGAAATATGCCCTTCGATGTGATGTACGCCGACGAGCGGCTTACCTGCCGCATAGCTGATCGCTTTCGCTGTCCCCACGCCCACTAGAAGCGCACCCACGAGTCCCGGCCCATAGGTGACGCACACACCATCCACTTCCTGTATGGTAAGTTCCGCCTCCCTGAGCGCCTGTTCGATCACCTGATTTATCTGCTCGACATGCTTTCTGGAGGCAATCTCCGGAACAACTCCTCCATACAATTTATGTAGATCGATCTGGGAAGCGATCACATTTGACAAAACTTCCCTGCCATTTACTACGACCGCTGCTGCTGTCTCATCACAAGAACTCTCGACTGCCAACAGCCGGATATCTTTTTCCGCCATCTGTTTTCTCCGTTCAAATACCACTAAAGACCTGTCCTAACTCTCCTGCTTTTCAGCATCCGTATCCTTTTTAAAAGCAAGTATTTTCCAGTTGTTATTCTCCTTTACCAGAACGTAACTCTGGAACGATTTTGAATAATTTCCTTTCTCGCTCATAAAAAAGGACATCTGGACATAAGCGCACTCTTTGCCCTCAATTTCCTTATACTTTATGGAACTGTTTTTATCCACCGAATAATTGACGATTTTCCTCTTTTTTGAGGTGAACTCTTTCAGTTCGCCCAACAGATTCTTTTTTTGCTCTTCTGGAGAATTTTGATCCAAGAGATTCGTACTGTACAGCATCCGGATCTGCGTGAGCAGCTTCTCGACATCCTCATCTGCCAGACCGTCCGCATTATACATGCACTGGCAGATCCGTCCATATAATTTCATGACCTCAGCAGGAGTCTCCGGATACGCCACTTCCAGATCTTTTGTCGAAAGTTTTTCGATCTCCGAGGACGCATTTGAACCCCATTCGGATTTATCACCATTTTTATGCTGATAATACACAAACATAATGCCAATTACGATAATACACACAACTCCCGCAAATACACTCATGTTTTTCGCCATTTTCTGCGCAGGAGTTTTCCTGCCTGTTGATTTTCTTCTCTGCATACCTTTTTCCTCCTTTCGCACACGCCTTTGGTTTCGCTGACTGATTTCAAATTTCTGCTCAGTCCGGTTCAAAATTCAGCTCTTTGCACATCCGGTCTTTTCCCGGGAGTGCATTTGGAAATATCCTGCACACCTCATCCATATAATTCTCCGGCCGGATCAGAGAGGGGCTGTAGTGTGTCAGCCACATTTCCGAAACTTCTGCCTTTGCCGCCAGACTTGCCGCCTCATAAAATGTCATGTGCTTCTTTTCCTTTGCACTCGCTGCTTTTTCCTTTTCACCGTACATTCCCTCGCAGATAAACAGATCCGCCCGGCGGGCATTCTCTGCGATCCCCGGGGTCGGCCTGCTGTCCGTGCAGTATGTCACCTTAATTCCTTTCCGCTCCGGCCCAAGCACCATATCAGCAGTATAAGTCACCCCATCGATTTCCACGCTCGCATTCTTCTGCAGGGGACTCCAAGCCTTCATAGGAACGTTATTTGCCTTCGCCTTCTCCATGTCAAAGCGCCCGCTGCGTCTGATCTCTATCGTATATCCATAGCATACCACATTATGGTTCACCTTAAAAGCCAAAATATGATATCCGTTAAAATTAAATTCTTCTTTTTCTCCCTCAATCTCAATATAGTTGATCTTAAACGGAAGTCCCTGCGCAATCACAAGCAGGGACTGAACAACTTTTTTCAGTCCCTTTGGCCCTACGATCGTCAGCGGATTTGTCCGCTCGGCATTTCCCATCGAAAGAAGCAGGCCCGGCAGCCCGCTGATATGGTCTCCATGAAAATGTGTAATACAGATTACATCAATGGGATGGAAACTCCATCCCTGCTCCCGTATGCTCACCTGAGTCCCTTCCCCGCAATCGATTAGAAGACTGCTTCCATTATACCTCGCCATAAGCGCAGTCAGCGCGCGGCGCGGCAGGGGCATCATTCCGCCCGTTCCAAGTAAACATACATCCAGCATAACATCCTCCTAAAACAACGGTATGTTACACATCAATCCATCGCGATGCTCTTTTCCGTGATCTCAATCGGAACCACAAATTCCTGAACAAGCTCATCATAACATTTCTCACAAAGATTAAACCGGTGAACCGCCAGATCTTTTCTGGAAAAGTATCCCCATTCCTTTGTTATAAAAAGCCCGTCCTCGTGTAATATACCATTTTTATTTTCTAATTCTTTTCCACACTTATTGCATATAACTTTTTGTTTTTCCATATTTTTCACCATTCTTTCGTAATTCTATCTATCCCCGCATAATATTTTTCCACTCTGTCATGACAGAGTTTCCTGTAAGATAGATTATACTGGACATGGCCGCTTTTTTCTACTTGTAAAAATATGAAAAAATGTTATTTTTATGAACTTTTTTCCATGCGTTCCCGCTCTGCCTGTGACTTACGCAGATAAACCGGAACAAATTCCTCCGCCCGCACAAACTTTTTTTGCTCAAAAAGAAACTCACCGAGCGACGCCACACTTACACCCCTCTGATAACGGTCTTTCGGGGCGGCAAATTTTACCGCACACTCTGCCTGCTCACGGATCGCCATTTCAAACACCGGTACGCCATCCCCTAAAAATGTAATTTCCTCACCGATAGCATTGATACGGGAAATCACACTCCCAATCTCCTCCACGTCCGGCTCTGTAATGATTTCAGGAAGCCCTTCCGTGATCCGGTAGATTCCAAAATATGTCTGGTTTCTTCTGGCATCCATGATCGGACATACGAGTTTCCCCGCCTCCTGAATATTGGCGGCAAGCCCCATCAGCGAAGATACGGGGACGATTGGTATGCCGAACGTCCATGCAAGCCCCTTTGCAGTAGAGGCGCCGATCCTCAGTCCGGTAAAAGAACCCGGCCCCGCCGACACAGCGATAGCATCTAGCTCCGCCGGAGAAATTTCCGCCATCTCAAGCAGATCAGAAATCATGGGCAGAAGTGTCTGGGAATGTGTCTTTTTGTTATGGATCGTATATTCCCCGACAAGGATACCGTCTGACATAATAGCTGTCGAGGCTGTCAAGCCCGAACTTTCAACACTTAATATTTTCATTGCGGCTCCTTTCCCTGACCATTCCTGTCTCCGGCTTCCTCTATCGTTATCCTCCGATAATCAAATCCTTTTTCCAGATCTTTTTCAATGCGGATGCTGCCACACTTCTCCGGAAGGATTTCTTTGATGCGGGAAGCCCACTCGATGAGGCATACTCCCTCGCCAAAAAAATAGTCCTCGTATCCAAGATCATACATTTCCTCCACATCACCGATGCGGTATACATCAAAATGATAAAAGGGAAGCCTTCCCTCCGTATACTCCTGAAGAATTGTAAATGTCGGGCTTGTAACCGGCTCGCTGATCCCGATCCCCTCTGCAAATCCTTTCGTAAAAACCGTTTTTCCAACACCCAGATCTCCGTGGAGAAGATAAATCTGTCCCCTCGCAGCCCGCTCTCCGATCTCCTTTCCAAGTACAAAGGTATCTTTTTCGCAAAAACTCTCGTATGTCATCTGGTTTTCTCCTTCGCCATCTTTGCGACCGCGATATAGTGATCGCCGCATTCTGACTTCGGGATGATCAGCGCTGACACTGAGTTCATATAAATATACATCGCCTCTTTCGCAGTGACTACTTTCCGGATATTTTTCCATTCGATATTTACCGTACCGGCTATATTTTCAACCTCAATGCCCTCTTCCGAAAATTTATAGTGAAATGGCTCGCGAAATGCCCCTTTTTTGAGCTGTTCCCATCCCTTCATCAGCAATGTGACGGGCTGGATCACGGTAAACATAAGTCCAAGAAAAATAAGGATCACTCTCTGCGGATTTCCAAAATATTTCCAAAATACGATCAGTCCGACGATTGCCGCAATGCTGATCAAAAGCCCGATCACTCCGCCTGCCCGCAAAAAGTTATTCCTGATAAGAAAATGATTTAATGTCTTTTTGTCGAGCTGAACATCCAGCTCGATCACTCCGCTGTCTCTATCCATTCTGATAAATCCTCCTACTGTGTGTTTTTATTTTATAAAACTTAACACAAAAAGTCAATAACCCTACATCAGCCGCCACCCGGGATGATATTTATTTTTCAGCGAGATGCCCGTCAGCTTTCCCCACCCCAGAGGATAACCATCCACACACACAAGAAGCCAGCCGCCAGAACCCCCGGCCTCGGAAATCTCCTCTTCCGAAAGTACCAGTGTCTCTCCTTTCAGATAACGGAACACCCTGTCATCCTCTGCCGCAAGATCCAGAGTTCTCTTATAATCTTCCTTTTTTAGTGCCATCGCAAGCGACTGGCTCGGCTCAAAACGTTTTTTCTTGATCTCGCCCAAAAACAAGCCGCTGCGAAGGAAGCGAAGCCCCCGCATCTGCGGAAGGTTTTCCGGCATATAATAAAGCATCCCATTTTTGCTCTCAATCCGCTCATCCGCAAAGCTCCGGTTCAAGCTTTCGGAAAATGCCTCAAATAATTCTTTCTCTACGCCCTTCAAACCACTTCGTTTTTCCTTGTGGGACATAGCCCTTTTATGGGCAATATTTTTTCCGGACGCCGCTTCTCCTTTTTGGAACAATGCCAGAAAATGGCCCTCCCCATCCAGTTTGTGCGGAAATATCCGGACGCACTTTTTGATCTCCGGATCCAAACTCCCGATCAACTCCGGATTCCCTTTTACAAATCCACTGTAGCCCTCCATCTCCACCAGTCTCAGCTCAGGATCGAGAGAAAGAAGATATTCCACACTCCCCTCATCCTCCAATGGGGAAAAGGTACAGGTAGAATATAAAAGCATACCGCCCTCCTTTAAAAGAAGAAGCGCCTGCTCGAGTATCTCGCGTTGAAGTCCGCTGTAAAATTCTGGGCCATTCTGCTCCCATGCCTTTATCATAGAGGGTTCTTTACGAAACATCCCCTCGCCCGAACACGGCGCATCAATCAGTATTTTATCGAAAAAACCGAAAAAGTATTTGCCAAGTTTTGCCGGATTTTCCGTCACAATAAAACTGTTCTCCACACCGAACAGTTCGATATTTTTTAAGAGCGCCTTTGCCCTCTTGCTGCTGATATCATTCGCCACAAGGATTCCTGTCCTGCCTAATTTTGCCGCAAGCTCCGTAGCTTTCCCGCCCGGCGCAGCACAGAGATCGAGAACCGCATCTCCCGGCTCGACCGGAAGCCTTGAAGCCGGCGTCATGGCGCTTGGGTCTTGAAGATAATATAGCCCGGCAAAATAATAGGGATGTTTCGCCGGCTGAACACCCTCTTCATAATAAAAACCATTCTTTACATAAGGAATCCTCCTCAATTCAAAAGGGCAGATCCTTTCAAATTCCGAAACGGAAATCTTGGATGTATTCACGCGGAGACCGTATTTTCTCCGGTCGTTCATCGAAGCAAGGTATGCCTCGTATTCATCTCCGAGGATTCTCTTCATTTCCTCACAAAACTTCTGGGGTAAATCCATATGGCAAAAGTTCCTCCAACTTTCTCACTTCGTATTCGTCCTCCGAAATGGCGATCACCACCTCAAATTCGTCTGGCTTACAAAATTCCAACATCACCTGAAGACACACGCCGCATGGAACCGTTCGTTTTAACGTCTTTCCTGCCGTTCCGCCCACGACTGCGATCCTTACAAATTTTTTCTGTCCCTCACTGACCGCCTTAAAAAAAGCAGTCCTCTCCGCACAACATGTAGGCGTAAATGACACGCTTTCGATGTTGCAGCCGGTATAAACACTTCCATCCGCTGCAAGAAGCGCCGCCCCCACTGCAAAGCCGGAATATGGACAATACGAATGTTCTCTGGCAATAATTGCCTGTCTGATCAATTCCTTCATAATTTCCTTTCTTTCTGTCAGTTCAGATAACTGATAAAATTGTTTCCCGCATCCTCAAACTGTTTTTCCATCTGCGTCCTTCCCACAGTCTCCACCTTCCCGTTTGCCGGATTGTAAATGGTAACCGTTTTCGTATCATATCCGCTTATGACTACAGCTGTAGACTTTCCTGTCATCCCGATCACATATTTATTGCTGCTCACAAAATACAAAACCTGTTCCAACGTAGCTCCGGTGAGATTTACCGGTTCTCCCATATACTGTCCGAGCATCTGGGAGATCGATCTGTTTTTGGAAGAAAGCTTTTCTGCTGAGACGGAAAAATGATTTGCCTTGAGTACCATATAGGCACACGCCGCAAGATTGGATACTTTGCTCGTCGCCGCCTGCATCTCAAGCCCTGCGATGCTGTTCATAAGAAAGCTTCCGCTCCTCTCCCACACCACGATATGGCTGCCGGAAACGACTACCCCCATCTGCTCATCTGCTCGCGCGATCGCCTCTGCCGGATCCTCATATGCCCCTGTGATCTTTCCAAGTGCATATACATAATACTTGGACACTTTCAGGTCGTCCAGATGAACCGAGCGTCCGCTTGTCGTCACCACATCATCTGCCACTTTATATTGGGGGACTTCGTCGATCGTAAAATTAGACGGAAATCCAATATACCATTCTGTCAGCGTCGCCGATGTGACCCTTGACCGCAGGGCATAGGCAGAATCCTTCTCCTCTGTCTGGTTCAAAATGCTGTCATTGGAAATCGGTTCAAATTTCTTTTTTCCTGTCTTTTTCACCCGGGACAGCGTCATGACATTTCCCGCCACTTCCACATCGGTTACATATTTATTTTTCCCGCTGTATTCCTTCTTCGCCTCGCCATTTTCATCGGCAATGATTATTTTATAACACGGTATCAGATCGTCTCCCGCCGCCGTACTTGTGATATCTTTTTTCCTCACATAGCCATACACCACGTTATTATTGATCACACCAAGAAGTCTTACATATTCGTCCTCTGCCGGACTCGGGATCACCATCTTTTCCTCGGTATCAAGATGGAATATCGTAAGATTTTTTCCATACCCTTTATCAAAAGAATCTGACCAGACATAACAGTTACTCTGATTCATCACAAGGAAACCGACATCCGTAATGTTCTCTGCAATCTTCGTAAGCCGCTTTGCCTCCATATTGTAAGCATAGACTACATTTGCCACCGCAAAATAATATACATTTCTCTCGCTGACATATCCATAATCGCTAAAATCCTCTTTTAACTGCTGATATGTGGTATCCATCGGAAGATAGACAAGCTCGTTCAGGCTTCCATCCTCTTGGACATATTCATAGAGAACGATCGCCACTTTTCCCTCATACTGCCCGCGCGGAAAATATCCGTAGACCGCAAAATAAAGATTTCCCTCCTCGTCAGTCTTTAACAGGCGGATGCCCTGATCCCCGCCCGTCCGGTACTCATAAGAAGCATCCTCACTATACGCAGAATACAGCTTTGTAATGGCATTTACCTTTTTGTCCATATCATAAGCGTAGAGATTCCCTTCTCTGGCAAAAAACAGACGGTCTGTCTTTTCATTGACAAGAAGATCCATATCCGTATCATTTGTAATCCCAATCTTGATCTGATTTTTCTGAACGCTTGTCAACTCCGGATCAAATACCGCCTCCAGACTTCTCTCAAAGTTCAAAAGATAGCTGTTGCCAGAGGCATACCGAACCCGGTAAAATTCATTGACATAAAATTTTTCTTTTCCCGATGACGTAGTCCCCTCCACAAAATAATTCAACTGGAAGCAGGCGGTCTCCATATTGTACTCCTTCACCGTAGGCACTACATCCGAGAGTTTTTTCGGGGAAAGGCGTCCCCACGTCACAAGATCGCTGTCCGACTGGATATTTACCGTGGCAAGTGTATCGTTGGCGGCGGTTCCGTCCGGTTCCAGATAGCGCTCAAGTTCTTCTGCCTTTGCCTTACTGAATGTATCCTCGTGAAACTGCATGGCAAATTGAAGTTTTTGTGCGAGAAAAGAATCGTCTGTATAATATTTGAGCCTTGTAAAATAATGCACTTTCCTTCCCTGATCCGTCGTGGCTGTCAGGGATAAAATATACTCCGTACTCGTCTTAAAATTATAGTCCAATTCCAGTTCCAGATCTTTTACACCCTTGCTGATAGAATTGATCAGTCCGGAATAATAGACCTCACCGGTTTCTTTATCCACTACGTCATACTGCAATTTTACCAGTCTGACCTCGCCACCGCTGATCGAAGCCTTTACCTTTTTTTCGCTGTTCAACGGAGTGATCGATTCCCTGACAATATTGTCCTCAATCGGGCCATTGTAACCGTAGAGCCGGTTCATCTGCGCCCCCTGTGACGTCAGTGTCAGATAGGGAAGGCTTTCTTTCCCCATATCGATCAGCGTGCCTTCCTCATAAATATTACTTTCAAGCTGCTTGCCAAAAAAGAACAACGCCCCCGCAAAAGCAACCATCAATACTACTACTTTATATAAATATTTAACCATGTAAATACGTACTCTCCTTATTTTTTAGAACCTATTCCCATGATAACACAGTTATCAGGACAGGGCAAGAGAGGACATTGGCAAATTTACCACATTTATTCCCCATTTACTTCTTTTTTCATATATTGATAATAATACTAAAACTGCCTGCAGCACCTGTCTTGAGATTTAGGCATGGCATACAGGCGAAAGGACTATTGTATGAAACATTTTGAAATGTCCTCACAGGACTATTGGTTTGGAGCAGCGGCAGTTCCATCCATGCAGCCCGTTCTGGGCGCCGGCAAGCTGTGGGAACTGGAGGACGACTATTCTTATCTGAAATACCTATATCCCGATATCTGCAGCCTGATCACGGAACTTGTCGACGAGGAATGCGATCAGTTGGAATACGAGGGCAGCTTTATTTTTGATGCCTATCCCGATAAAATATCCCTTCAGCAGCTCGCCCGAAAAATACTCGGCAAATGCAACGAAAAAGATCCCGCCACATTCCCTTTGGACAATACGCATATCCGGGAACTGGTCGAGATCATTCTCTGCCACGAGATCCTTTTCCGCAGAAACCGCTACCGCAACCGCAAGCGGCTCTATTTTTAAAAATATTCCAATCATCAAAAAACCATCGCAGTAACATTTCTTTTATTACTGTGATGGTTTTATTTTTAAGTATCCTTACCGGGCTGCGGTAAACGTAAGATGTTCAAAATCGCCGACCGGCATCGGTTTTGCAAAAACATATCCCTGTATGTAATCACATTCCATTTTTTTCAGATAATCTACTTGAGAACGAACCTCCACACCTTCGGATATCGTCCGCAAGTTCAAGCTCTGCGCCAGATGGAGTACACTGTCGATGACACTCTTTCCTCTCTGGTCATCCTCTGTCTCAAGGAAAAAGACACGATCCAGTTTCAGGGCATCCACCCTTACATCCTTAAGCATATTTAACGATGAATAACCGCTTCCAAAATCATCGATCGAGCAGAGCATCCCTGCCTCATGGATCTTATTGATCAATTCTTTCAGCATTGACATCTCATTGTAAAACAGCGACTCGGTCAGTTCGATTTCGATCGAGTTTTCCGGAATGTCATACTTGTCCAGAATCTCCCGGTAGCGGTCAAAGAAGCCCGGAACTGCAAAATGTCCTCGGGACATATTTACCGAAACAGGTATTTGCCGGTATCCTTCTTTATTCCATCGTTCTACCATCTTACAGACCTGTTCAAACATATACAGATCAAGCTCTACGATAAATCCATTTTTTTCAAAAAGCGGAATGAACTCATTTGGAAAAATCATTCCTTCGACCGGATCAATCCATCTCACCAGTGCTTCCGCACCGCCGACCGTTTCATTTTCCAGTTCGTATTTGGGTTGAAGAAATGGTACAAACTCGCCATTTTTAAGCGCTTTTTCCATCTTCATCTCAAGTTCTTTTTCCCGAACCATGTGCTTTCGCTCTTCGTCGTCATAGACGCCCATGTGGACTAGGGTTTGCGGCGAATACGCTATTTTTTTCAAAGCAACGTTCGCTTTCTCTAACATCACAGATACAGGACTTTCCTTATCCGTCACAGAATAGACACCAAAATACATCTTGACGCCAAAACTCTCGCCATTCTCATCCTTGATCTGTGCAAGCTGGTCATTGATCCGTGAAAGACGCTTCTCAAGCATCTTCATCGAATGATAACGCATGAGCATCCCAAAATTGTCTGCCATGATCCTGCCGGACACTTCGTCCCAGCGGAGCAGTTCGTCATCAATGACCTTGTGGATCCGGCGCAGTACCGTATCTCCCACATCATCTCCATATGCATCATTGATCAGTTTGAACCGGTCGATATTTGCATATACGACGACAAATTCTCCCTCTCCCCGAAGCAGCATCGAAGCTACCCGCTCAAATTCCCTTTTGTTCTTTCCTCCCGTGACATCGTCACGCCCCCGTTCTCGGTAAAACAAGTCATACTTTATCACAATAGAAAATAACACAATCGCTGTTGCACCCGCAAGCAGGGCAATTTTCGCAGAGTAATTATGAAGATTCATCAATGCAAGGTAAAGCATGCAGATAAAGGCTATACCGATGATCGCATCCCATATCACCATGCCAATCATATTTCGCCATTCATACAGCCTTGACTGGACACGTTTTATAATACGATTCACAAACGCTCACCTCCTGCCTCGTCATATGTGACATTATTATACTCCAAAAAATGTAATTTTTCAAGAATTTTCCTCGGAAGATTGCATAAAGATTTCCGAAAAAGTTGGAAATTTCGATGATCAATCGTCAAAAAGCACCTCTTTTTCCGACTTCTCCGTCTTTACGATCACGAACGGATAACTCGGTTTTTCCTTTACCACCTCATCCTTTCCCGGCCCCATCAGCTCAGTCTCAAAGCAGAGTCCGTCGCCCGACTCATACAGTCCCCTGACTGCTATGCTAAAGCCTCCCGTTGCCTGTTCCCCATATCCCACCGCGATATAAAGATACTCCCCGTCCATATACGTCATCTGAAACGCATTCACCTTTTTTTCCTCAAGCTCCTTAAGAAAATCCTCCGGGCAGTCCCTGACAGCCACCACCGTATAATCCCAATCTTTTCCCCGCTCTCTGGATTCCTCCTCTGCCTCTTTCTCACATCCGGCACCGCAAAGGATCACACATGCCAGTACCGCTGTCAAAATCATCTTTTTCCCCATATTCCCGACTCCATTGTATCCTTAATACACTTTATGGGATTTCTGGGGTTTTATAACTAAATTCTTGCACCTGCACGGATTCGTGCTATAATAGTCTCAGGTTTTGAGGTAGGCACTCATGCGCACTCATATGCACAAAAATAAAAGAAGGAGACTCCATACCATCATGTCAGATTTTTTATACAGCGTAAACGCAACTTTACCCATTTTTCTTATTATGATCCTCGGCAAAGTCCTGTACAAACTCCGGGTCATCGGGGATGATTTTATCCGTTCCGCCGACCGATATGTCTTTTATGCAGCTCTCCCTGCCCTCGTTTTTCAGGATCTTACGAAAAATAGTATCCGCACGAATTTTAACATCAGCTACGTCCTGTTCTGCTTTTTCACGACCCTGATCATCATTTGCGCCATCTGGTGCCTGACAGAACTTTTTATGAAAGAGGAATCACAAAAAGGGGCTTTTATACAGGCTTCCTACCGGAGCAGCGCCGCCATCCTCGGTCTGGCGTTCATCGACAACATGTACAACAGCGCCGGCATGGCTCCTCTTATGATCATCGGGGCTGTCCCTTTATTTAATATCTTTGCGGTCATCATCCTCACGCTGAAAGGCGATAATGGCGGAAAGAAACCCGACGTAAAAACTACCGTCGCCGGCATCTTTAAAAACCCGATCCTCCTCGGAATCCTGATCGCACTTCCCTTTTCGTTTCTGGACATTTCCTTTCCCGCTTTTATCAATAAAGGAATCTCCTATCTGGCAAATACCGCCTCCCCGCTCGCTCTGCTTTCCATCGGTGCCGGTTTTGAGGGGCGGAAGGCTCTCAAGAAATTAAAACCGACGGTGATCGCTTCCTTTATCAAACTGTTCCTTCTGTGCGCCATCTTTCTCCCGCCCGCCATATATTTTGGCTTCCGGAGACAGGAGCTTGTCGGAATCCTTATCATGCTCGGCTCGCCTGCCACCGTATCCTGCTACATCATGGCAAAGAACACCAACAACGATTCCGTCCTCACGAGCAGCATCATCGTGCTGACGACGCTGCTCTCTTCGCTGAGTTTGACGATGTGGATTTACCTGCTCAAATCAATGGGGTATTTGTAATGCGCAAAAAATAATTGACTTTTACCATCAAATATTGTATTATAGAAAAGCAAGTGATTCAGGGGCATAGTTCATCGGTAGAATAAGAGTCTCCAAAACTCCAGAGCTGGGTTCGATTCCTAGTGCCCCTGTGGCAGATACCTTATAAACAGCAAACAAGACGTTGTTTATAAGGTTTTTTTATAAGGAGGAACCTTTCCATGATCAAAGACTTATTTCACAAAAACAGACCCGTATATTCGCTCGAGGTTTTCCCGCCCAAAAAAGACACGGATATTTCCGTGATCTATGATGCGCTCGACAATTTCAAAGAGCTGCATCCCAATTTTATCAGTGTTACCTATGGTGCCGGCGGAACGACTTCGGAAAATACATTTGCCATCGCTTCTTATATCCAGAACCAGTGCGGCATCGAGGCGCTCACGCACCTTACCTGTGCGGCGATCCCTGACAAGCTGTTCTTAAAAAATTTCCTGACAAATCTCTATCGGAATGGCATCCGTAACATCCTCGGCCTCCGTGGAGACCAGCCAAAGGGAATGTCCGACAGCCAGTTCGCCGCCAGATACTACAACCATGCCTCGGATCTGATCCAAGACATCCGGCAGGAATATCCGTTCAGCGTAGCGGGCGCCTGCTATCCGGAGGTTCATCAGGAAGCAGCCTCTCTGGAGGAGGATATCCGGCATCTAAAAATCAAGGCAGACAGCGGCGTGGATTTTCTGATCACACAACTTTTCTACGATAATGATACTTTTTTCCATTTTCTGGATGCTGTGCGGAATGCCGGCATTGATATCCCGGTTCTTCCGGGACTTATGCCGATCACCTCTGCCGGACAGGTCAAAAATATCATCGGCCTCTCCGGAACGAAGATTCCGACTGAACTCCAGACACAGCTCGACCGTTACAAAGACAATCCGGCTGACCTAAAAAAAGCAGGACTGGAATTTTCCAAAAAGCAGATGGAGGAACTGCTGTCACATGGCGTCGACGGAATCCATCTGTACAGCATGAACAAAGTAGAGATCGCCAAATTTATACTAGGGTAGCCGATGGTATCGGGTGTATCATCAAGCTAGACCATACATAAAAAACCAAAAAAATAAATGGAGGACAAAACTGCACTCCGCAGTCCGGTTCCTCCATTTTCTTTTGATTCTTTTTCGTATTAAACTATCTGGAAAGCCGCATCGTCAGGCTGAACAGATGAGCATCGATGTCTTTCGTCATATTCAGCGCCTCATCAATATCATAATCGCAAAAATGACCATCCCGGTATGCAACTACCCGGTTCGTCATTCCCTCTAAAAGAAGGTCTACCGCTTTTGATCCCATCGCCGATGCATACACACGGTCGCGGCAAGTTGGATTTCCGCCACGCTGGATATGGCCGATGACTGTTGCACGGGTTTCAATCCCCGTCGCTGCCTCGATCCTCTCCGCCATGCCATAGGAATCTCCGATCCCCTCGGCATTTACGATAATATGATGTTTCTTTCCGATCCGTCTCTTGGCGCGGATTTTTTCGATGATCCTCTTCTCATCATTGTCGTATCTCTCCGGAATCAGAACATACTCCGAACCATTGCTGATCCCGCACCATAATGCGATATGCCCTGCGGTGCGTCCCATTACTTCTATGATACTGCATCGTTCATGGGAAGCAGAGGTATCCCTGACTTTATCGATCGCCTCCATCGCGGTATTGCATGCCGTATCAAATCCGATCGTATACTCCGTGCAGGAGATATCCAGATCGATCGTCCCCGGAACACCGATCGTATTGATCCCATTTGCAGAAAGCTTCTGGGCGCCACGGAACGAACCGTCACCGCCGATCACTACGATTCCATCAATGCCATGTTTCCGGCAGATGTCCGCCGCTTTCTTCTGGCCCTCCGGCGTCGTCATTTCCTTACAACGCGATGTGTAGAGGATCGTACCGCCCTTCTGTACGATATCCGAAACACTCATCGTCTCCATATCAATAATATCTTCTTCAAGGAGTCCTGCATATCCTCTACGGATTCCTTTCACTGTCACTCCACTTGAAATTCCGGAACGGACTACCGCACGTATCGCCGCATTCATCCCCGGTGCATCCCCGCCGCTTGTTAATACTCCAATCGTTTTTACTGCCGTTTCTGACATAATACTTATCCTCATTTCCTCATTACTGTAATATATATATTTATTGTACGACATTTATAAACTTTTTTCAATACTCATTTGCACCACTTTTACGTTATCCTGCCCAAAACATTCATAAAGTTTTTGTAAAAGTTCGGCGCAGACATGCGTCATCCGGCTGTTCGGAAGCTGTTTTTTCGCCCGGTCGCCGGACAGATAAATAATCACCGTATCCTGTCCATCAAATCCACCGAGCATTTTAAACAGGCGCTCTTCTTTTTCCTGATACTCCTGCCTTGTCCGGCACTGGATCCAGAGCTGCTTTGGAACGTCATCAAATGGCACGATCTTCTGACAAATCAGCTTTGCCGGCTTATCCTCTTCTACCGTGACCCGTCCTTTTATAAACACCTTCCGGTCTTCCTCCAAAACACTGCGGTACTGCTCATAATCTTTTGGAAATACGATGACCTCCACCGTTCCCCGCAAATCCTCCAGTGTCACAAATGCCATCACGCTGTTTGTGCGGGTCGTTTTCACGACCTTGTCCACGATCATTCCGCCGATCACAGCGTTTTCATTGTCCTCTACCCGGGGAACCTCTTCCCCGTCCGTCACGTTAAAATCGGCTGTATTTCTCGTAATGTTTTTGTTCATGACATCCACATAATCTTCTAACGGATGCCCGCTGATATACACACCGAGAACTTCCTTCTCAAATCCAAGGATCATCTCCTTGTCATACTCGCCGACATCCGGCAGTTTGGTCTCCAGTTCTTCGCGCTCGGAATCGTCTGCAAAATCGATCAGGGACATCTGACCGGTAAGCGTGACTTTTTTCTCTTGGCTGATTCCATCGAGAATGCCCGCATAGGCACTCATTTTCTGCTTTCTCGTCCCCTCCAAGCTGTCGAGCGCCCCCGCCTTGATAAAACTCTCAAGCGTCCTTTTATTGACCGATTTTCCGGAAAGCCTTGCACACAGATCTTTCAGCGAGGTAAATTTCCCTCCGGCTCTCCTCTCCTCCACGATCTCTTCAATGACAGGCCTCCCTACACTCTTGATCGCAGCTAGTCCATACACGATGCCATCGGCAGAGGAGGTAAAGCCCGCCTCGCCCTCATTGATATCCGGCGGAAGGATTTCAATTCCCATCTGCCGGCACGAGAGCGTGTACTCGGTGATCTTTCCGGTATTTTCCATGACAGAGGTCAAAAGCGCCGCCATAAATTCCTTCGGATAATAATATTTCAGGTAGGCAGTCTGGTAGGAGACGACCGCATAAGCCGCCGCATGGGATTTATTGAATGCGTATTTGGCAAAATCTGTCATGTCATCATAAATCTTTCTCGCCACAGCTTCCGGAATGCCCCGATGGATACAGCCCTCGACCCCCTCTTCTTCATTTCCATAGATAAAATTATTTTTCTCCTTCTCCATGACCGACGCCTTTTTCTTTGACATTGCCCTGCGGACAAGGTCGCTCCTCCCATAACTGTATCCCGCCAGTTCCCGCACGATCTGCATAACCTGCTCCTGATAGACGATGCACCCATACGTCGGCGACAGGATCGGTTCAAGTTCCGGACAGTCATACACGATATTATTCCGATCATTTTTTCCGGCGATATATTTGGGGATAAAGTCCATCGGCCCCGGACGGTACAGAGAAATTCCGGCAATGATATCTTCAAGCGATTCGGGTTTTAACTCCTTCATAAAGCTCTTCATCCCGGCGCTCTCTAACTGGAATACCCCCTCGGTCTTTCCCGAGGAGATCATCTCAAATACATTTTTATCGTCATAATCAATCTCATCCAGAGACAGGACGCCC
The DNA here is from genome assembly GCA_023664685.1 of Roseburia sp. GTDB lineage: Bacteria > Bacillota > Clostridia > Lachnospirales > Lachnospiraceae > Eubacterium_F. Next base: position 17,238 of record JAMPFC010000003.1, read on the forward strand.
TCAGTCGCATTTTTGATAACCGTAAGGTTTCTAAGCCCCAGAAAATCCATTTTTAAAAGCCCGAGTTCTTCCAGTGTGACCATCGTGTACTGTGTGGTGATCGTTCCGTCTGCCGCCCGGGACACCGGTACAAAATCGTCCACCGCACGAGGACTGATGACAACACCCGCCGCATGGATCGACGTATGCCTCGGGAGTCCTTCCAGACGCAGTGACATGTCGATGAGCTTGTGTACCTCCTCATCTCCCTCATACATTTTCCGCAATTCCGGATTCATCGTAAGCGCCTTGCTGATCGTAATGCCAAGCTCCATCGGAACTGCTTTTGCCACACTGTCCACAAACGCATACGGCAGATCGAGAACACGTCCCACATCACGGATTACCATGCGTGCCGCCATCGTTCCAAATGTCACGATCTGTACGACCCGGTCTTTTCCGTATTTGTCTGTCACATAATCAATGACCTCCTGACGCCTCTCGACACAAAAGTCAATGTCGATATCCGGCATCGTCACACGCTCCGGATTCAAAAAACGCTCAAACAGCAGATTGTATTTGATCGGATCGATGATATCGGTGATCTCCAGTACATAGGCGACGATACTTCCCGCCGCCGAACCTCTTCCCGGCCCCACCGGGATATCGTGATCCTTCGCATATTTGATGAAATCCCACACGATCAGGAAATAGTCCACAAATCCCATGCTCACGATCGTATCAAGCTCGTACTCCATACGCTTCTTCAATTCGCCCATATCATAGTCGGAGGAGGCATAGCGTTTTTCAAGACCATCGGCACACAGCTTGCGCAGATATTCCTCCGCACCATACCCTTCCGGCACATCAAACTTTGGCAGCTTATAATTTCCAAACTCGATCTCCACATGACATCTCTCTGCGATCTTATGCGTATTTGAAATCGCCTCCGGCGCATAAGGAAAAAGCTCCTCCATCTGCTCCGGTGATTTGAGAAAATACTGTCCGCCATCATAGCGCATCCTATTTTCATCGCTGACCTTCTTGCCGGTCTGGATACAGAGCAAAATATCATGTGCCTCGGCGTCCGTATCATATATGTAATGGATATCGTTGGTCGCCACAAGATCGATGCCGGTATCCTCATGCATCCGCAGTAACCCTTGGTTCACAACCTGCTGCGGCTGCAAGCCATGATCCTGAAGTTCCAGAAAAAAGTTGCCTTTTCCAAAAATTTCCTGAAGCTCGAAGGCTTCTTCTTTTGCCTCCTCATACAGCCCTTTTACCAGTTTCGACGCCACCGCCCCCGCCAGACATGCACTGAGCGCAATGATCCCCTCATGATACATGCGGAGTACTTCATAATCAACTCTTGGCTTATAATAAAATCCCTCCGTAAAACCTTTGGAAACAATTTTCATCAGATTCTGGTATCCCAGATCATTCTCGGCGAGCAGCACCAGATGATTATAACGCTCATCCCCTTGGCTGTTTTCCCGGTCAAAACGCGAACCCGGTGCCACGTAAACCTCGCATCCGATGATCGGGCGGATTCCCGCCTCTTTGGCTGCCCGGTAAAAATCGATCACACCATACATAACACCGTGATCCGTGATCGCGATGCTGTCCATCCCCAACTCTTTCGCCCTTGTTACAAGCTCTTTTATCTTACTCGCTCCGTCCAGCAGACTGTACTCGCTGTGGACATGAAGATGTGTAAAGTCCATACTAGTCCCCCATTCACATCGTAAATACCCCTTTCCGTACTGCCTGCGGAAAGGGGTATCGCTATTTTTGTGTGAAAACCTTGATCTTCACATTATTTGCCAAGTAAATACTGCTCGATGCTGTTCATGGCATCGTTTTCATCTTCCCCATCGACCTCTACTCCAAGACTTTGTCCCGAAGCCAAGCCAAGCGTCATCATCCCCATAATGCTCTTTGCATTTACTACTTTGCTGTTTTGCCGGATACTCACTTTACTTTGGTACTGGCTGGCGATCTGTACCAGTTTTGCGATCGGCCTTGCACCGTCGTCTGGTATATTTACTTCAACATTCTTCTCTATCATTTTTATCCTCCAAGCTGCCATTCCCTCCGGATGGCTTATTTTCCCAGATGAAGCGTATCGATCCAAACAAAATTTGTCTATACTCCTCATCTTAGACCGCGGTTTCTTAAATTTTCCGCAATCTCACTTAACTTTCGCAGACGATGGTTCACACCCGACTTTCCGATCGGGGGATCCAACATCTCACCAAGTTCTTTTAATGATACTTCAGCATGTTCAAGCCGAAGGTTTGCTATTTCTGCCAGACCCTTAGGAAGTGTTCCAAACCCGGAAGTATCTTTAATGTACTGAATGTCTTCTATCTGTCTTGTGGCTGCGGAAACTGTCTTTTTGATATTGGCAGTCTCACAGTTTACCTGCCTGTTTATGGAATTGCGCATCTCTTTTAAAATGCGTACATTTTCAAATTCCATAAGTGCCACATGTGCTCCTGTAACATTTAGAAGTTCTACAATACGCGCCCCGTCTTTTAAATATACAATATAGTTTTTCTTTCTCTCGACGATCTTTGCCTCTATCTCAAAACTCTCAAGAAGCCGGATCACCTCATTTGCTTCCCCCTGTGTACCCAAAGCCATCTCAAGATGATACCCCCGGCCGGGATCCGTGACAGACCCGCAGGCGAGAAACAGTCCACGCAAAAATGCCCTCTTGCAGCAATTTCTCTGTATGACCAGTTCGTGAACCAGAATCTTTCCCTTCGTCAATTTCAGCGCTTTACAAAAAGTCATTGCATCGTCCGCATCTGAAATACAGACAAAATGCTGATGTCCCCGCACTGATATTTCCAGATCAAAATGAAAGGCTTTCTTAACTAAGATAGAATATTTTTGGGCAACTGTCAAGTTTTCTGTGACAAATTTTGTAGAAAATTTTGTTTTTTTTCCATTTTTCCCATCGGAGACAACCTGTCCGCAGCAGTGAAACAGCGCCGCTAACTCCGCAATCTGGCAATGTCTCGCCTTACTGACCTGCTCTCCGAGTTCTTCTTTTACTTTTCCTGAAAACGACATACATTCCTCAACCTGTCCTTCTCTATATCTCTATGCTCCCTCTTGCATCCATATTCAGAATTTTCATATTCCTTGTAAAGAGCGTTTGTCAGTGTCACCGAACGGTGTTTCCCGCCCGTACATCCTATTGCGATGACCAGTTGGTTCTTTCCTTCAATGATATAGTTTGGAATAAGAAAGTCAAGCATTTCTTTTAATTTACCAAGAAATTCCACCGCATTCGGAAATTTCATCACATAATCATAAACCTCCGGATCGTTTCCAGTAAGAGGCTTCAACTCCTCGACATAAAACGGGTTTGGGAGAAATCGGACGTCAAAAACAAGGTCGGCATCTGTCGGAATGCCATACTTGAACCCAAACGAGACAAACGTGAGGTAAAAATTCTGATATTCCTCCTCCTGTAAAAAAATACGTTCAAGTTCCTGCTTCAGATCCCGGATCAAAAGGGTCGTCGTATCAATGATATAATCCGCACTGCTTTTTAACTCCGTCAGAAGTTCCCGTTCAGCCTCGATCCCCGAATCGATCCGTCCCCCCTTTGCCAGAGGGTGAACCCGCCTTGTCTCCTTATACCGCTTTACAAGCACCGGCGTACCCGCCTCGAAGAAAAGAATCTCAAACTGATAGCCGCTCTCTCTTAATTCCTTTAATACACTGGCTGTATCACGCAGCGCATCCTCGCCCACACGGATGTCAAGCCCGAGCGCCACCCGCTCGATCTGCTCACTGGAATCCTCCGTCAACTGCATAAACGTAGGGAGCAGGGATACCGGAAGGTTGTCCACACAAAAAAAACCGTCATCCTCCAAAATCCTCATTGCCGAAGATCTCCCCGCACCACTCATACCTGTCACGATCACAAAACGCATGATATCATCCTTTCTTATGCAGTATCTTTTTCTTTTCCTACCGGATTATCTTAACCTCCGGTTCAAGTAAAATACCCGACATTTCTTGTACCCGTTTTTGCACGTCCCGGATCACATTTTGCACATCCAGAGAAGTCGCATTTCCACGGTTTATTACAAAGCCACAATGTTTCTCTGATACTTGGGCGTCGCCTGAGCGATACCCCCTCATTCCGGCATCTTCGATAAGTTTTCCCGCAAAGTGTCCTTCCGGACGCTTAAAGGTACTTCCCGCACTGGCAAATTCAAGTGGCTGCTTTTCCCTTCTTCTTGCATTGAGTTCCTTCATTTTCGCCAGAATTTCTTCTTCCTTTCCCTCTTGCAGTTCAAATACCGCACTTAACACAATATATCCTTTTTTTTGTATGATACTGCTCCGGTATCCAAGCTCGAGCGCTTTGTTATCTAGCTCCCACTCATCTCCGTTCTCATCCAGTACCACAGCGCTCACGATACAGTCCCTGATCTCGCCGCCATACGCACCGGCATTCATCGTAACTGCCCCGCCCAGTGTCCCCGGTATCCCGCTTGCAAATTCAAGTCCCGTGAGAGAATGTCTCGCCGCCGCACCTGCCAGAGTCCCTAATGCAACACCTGCCTGCGCCCGAAGCCTGCGCCTATCCAGAAAATCAATCTTCTCCATACCGCTTCCGATCTCGATCACAACACCGTGGTATCCTTCATCCGAAAACAATACATTGCTCCCTTTCCCGATCGTGATAAACGGAAGCCCCTGAGCTTTGGCAAAACGGATGCTTTCCCGAATCTCACCGGGATTTTCCGGAATCGTATAAAAGCGTGCGGCTCCTCCGATCCGAAACGTCGTATGGGCGCTCATTGGCTCATTTTCCAGTATACGCATTCTATTCTCTCCATTCATATTTTCCGATATTCTGTCAGTTTTAGCCTTTTTACAATACCATGCGTACTGCGCCATAAATCCCCGCATCATTTCCAAGTTCAGCGAGGTGGAATTTTTTATCCCTCAAGGCATACAGCACATTATCATTATAATACTTCTCGATATTTTTTATGATAACATCTCCGGCTCTGGATACTCCGCCGCCGATCACAAATGCCTCCGGATCCACGACACACGAAACATTCGCAAGTGCAACACCGAGATATTTGGTAAACCGGTCTACAAGCTCACAGCAGTAGCTGTCCCCTGCCTTCGCACCGTCAAATACATCTTTTGCTGTAATCTCCTCCAGAGAAGCCAGACAGGAATCCGACTTTAATTCTTTTTTTGCCATCCGCACGATGCCCGTCGCAGAAGAATACTGTTCAAGACAGCCTTTTCCACCGCAGCCGCACACGTCGGTCTCTTCCATATTGACCTTCATATGCCCAATCTCGCCGCCCGCACCCATCGAACCGGTAAGAATCTTCCCGCCGAGTATGACGCCGCCGCCAACTCCGGTTCCGAGCGTGACCATAACGATGCTGTCGTAGCCTCTTCCGCCGCCCCGCCACATCTCTCCGAGCGCCGCCACATTGGCATCATTACCAATCTTTACGCTGCCGACGCCGGTCAGCTCGATCACCTTATCCCGCACATTAAATACCGGCCAGTGGATGTTGGGGCATTTCAATACGATCCCGTCATCCGTGACAGGCCCGGGGATACCAATTCCGATCCCCATGATATTTCCGTCCTTTTCCGCCCTTTTTTCTTCGATGCTCGCCGCCACATCCGGAAGGATATTTTCTCCTTCATTTTCCACCCTCGTTCCGATTTCCCACTTTTCCACGAGTTCTCCTGTGCGGGAAAACATTCCGAGTTTTACGGTTGTCCCCCCAATATCCGCCCCGATATAATATTTGTCCATTATTGCTCCAGTCCTTTCGTTACTCTGTTGTAAAGCTCCATCGCCGCATTATATCCCATCTTTTTCTGACGGAAGTTAACAGCTGCGGATTCGCATATGATCGCTACATTTCTTCCCGGCCGGATCGGTATCGAATGACATACAACTTTATTTCCCAGATATTCGATAAAATCCTCTTCCAGCCCCATCCGGTCATATTCCTGATCCCTGTTCCACTCCTCAAGCTTGATGACCAGATCGATCGACTGGGTATTTTTTACGCTCTCAACACCAAACAGTGCTTTCGCATCGATAATACCAATTCCTCTTAATTCAATAAAATGTCTTGTGATATCCGGAGCAGTTCCAATAAGCGTCTCGTCACTGACTTTCTTAATCTCGACCACATCATCCGATACGAGACGGTGTCCGCGGTGGATGAGTTCAAGTGCCACCTCGCTCTTACCGATACCGCTCTCTCCGGTGATCAAAACTCCCTCTCCATAAATATCCACAAGCACTCCATGTATACTGATGCGGGGTGCGAGTTCAACTTTCAGCCAACGGTTCAACTCGGATGAAAAAGAAGAGGTGGTTTTTTTCGTTTTCAGGATCGGAACCCCATACTCAGACGCAAGCTTAAGAAATGCATCCGGCACCTCAATATCCCGACAGAATACGATACATGGCACTTTATAAGACATGATCCGTCCCATCATCTCCAGACTGTACTCCATCCCCTGTTTTTCCATATACGTATTTTCCACATGTCCGATGATCTGTACCCTGTGGTGGTCAAAATAATCAAAAAATCCCGCCAACTGGAGAGCCGGCCGGTTTATATCTGACTGTGTGATCTCGATCTCAGCGAGTTCCACATCCGGAGTAAGACACGTCAGATTCATTTTATCAATGAACTCCTGCATCGCAACTTTATACATGTATACACCTCTTTCCTGTCAAATAAAAAATGAAACCTCTGTGAATATTATAACCGCATCTCACGTTTAAGTCAATTCACAAAGGTTTCGACAAACAAATATTGATATTTCTTTCGCTGTCTCCGGACGATCGTCTGCACCCTCTGCTTGATCTCCTCCGGATAATACAGTTCATCCGCTAATAACTGTTCTGTCTTTTTATCGTCAAAACAAAACTGAAACTGTCTGCCATACAGATCTTCTACGATATCCAACTGTTCATCAAAATCCCGGCAGATCGTCTTTGCCTCTGCCTCCTGCATCATCTCTTCTACCTCACCAGTCAGCGGGTAATCTCCTCTGGTGTCCGATAACAAAGCAGCACCATTGTCAAAAATCGGGCAATAATGATATTCCCCCAAAGAATCCTGCAATACAGCTATATTATGCGTGTGCCTGTCCTCGTTGAGAAAAAAGGTATCCACGGTCAAAAGCTTTGCCAGATAAATGCCAAAGTCTGCAAGTCCTGTCATTCTTGCTGTCTGTTCCGCCAAAAAACGAACTCTCTCCGTATGGTCATTTATGGAATATATCGCCTTATTCAGACTTTCTCCGTACATACTCTGGAACAGCCTCTCTAATGTGATCAGCTTCCAACCCTCCGGAAGAAAGCTCCGGCTTTTACACCCAGAATACTGGTTTCGTTTATAGCGGATCCTCTCGGTCTGATAAGACACATACTCCTCGGGATTCAGACTGCTATAAGAAAGCAAAGCGGATATGAGATATTCGGACAATCCCTCATACCCCATCGAATCTGCTTTGTACCAGTTTCCTGCATTTTCCCATTTCAACTGGTTCCCTTTCGAGGACTGTCGATTGTCTTCCCGTATATTTTTCTCAAATAATTCTACCATAGCCCTCACCTCTCGATACGGATCCAACAATCATCCTCTGCCATTTTCCCCTGCGTCTTTTCGATGATCATAAACGGATCGTAAAATGGCAGATCCAGTTCCTTTAACATCAGCTTCATCTTATCTCTGGTTCTCGGAAAGCATCTGGATTCTAAAAATGCCTCATACTCTTCAAATGTTGGTTTTTCCCTTTTTCCGAAAGCTCTCTGTATATAATCACGGGTGTAATTATATATTTTTAGTCTTCGCTGTCTCTCATCCACATCAATAATGGTACATACTTTATTTCCCGACATGTACCAGAGCCGCAGTGGATACGTTTTTTCAGGGACAGTAAGTTCCTCCTCCATCTGCGGATATTCATTTAACATTCTTACAAGTGTCACGATTGGGCCATTGATCTCCTTGTCTCCTTTTTCCCAACGCTCGATCGTTTTCACCGAAACATTCGCCAACTCTGCAAACTCTGCCTGAGTCAACTCAAGTTTCCTGCGGATCTCCTTGATCTCTTTTGCTGTCACAACATCCGAAACTACATATTTCATCGTATATAATCCCCCATTTCTGCAAAAGATATTCGTATGATTCCCTTCATCCGCTTTTATTATACCCTCAAAATGAGGGTGTGTCAATACTTTTTATCCCTCAAAATGAGGGTTATTCCTTTTTTAGCTTTGCACATACCCTCTCATACATCTCTGACTGTCCCTGATCGATCCCTGCCAGTTCTGCCAGTCTTTGAAAATAGGTAACTACATCGATTTCCCCATTTTCATCCTCAAAATCATCGTTTTCAAATTCGGCTTCCATATCCATCCCTGCTGCCTCAAGCTCCTCCAAAAGCTCAAATTCCTCTTCGCTAAAATCCGAGTCCGCACAACAGCAGACAAGATAATTCTGGAGCAGCGGCTTTTCCCACTCATACCCTTTGGACAGCTCCGATCCTGACTGGAGTAAAAGCCGAACCATTTCGGGTTTGAAAGAATCCTCTGCCGATACACTCCACTCCTCCGTATCATTCAGATCAGAAACAAGATTGTTCCGCCGGCAATAAAAATTTATCGCACTTTCCTCCATGCTCTCCTCTTCCCCGGGACTAGCCGGAGGTGTTAATTCATCTACCTTCTGCCCATTCTCCAGTAAATATTCCACCACCCGGAGAGAGTTACTTTCCACCGCTTTTCCATAAGCATTCGTGCTGCTGTCAAAATTATAATCCGCCAAAGCGGGTTCCTCCTGCAGACATTTCTTTACCTGAACTACATCATCACACAAAATAGCGGTCGTAAACTCCCTTACGGATTCAGACCGGACACGCACCTCTCCTTTTTCTGTCTGTACCTTTTCATATGTCACATCAAAATACAGATTGACCCAGATCGCAATACAAAACACTGCCCCAATTCCGGCGGTCACAAACATTGCATTCTGGAGTTTCTTTTTTCCCCTTTTTCCAAATACAATAGCCAAAGGACATGCAAAAATCACGACTCCAATAAACGGAAGTGCTGCAAACAGAAAAAATAGTATCATAAATTCCTCCTTGTGTATTCGTGCATTAGTAGGATGGCGTCGTTAATTTGTTTTCGCTCTGCCTGTTAGGTGATTGGTGGCTGTTAATACACAACCCACTTACCATTGCGGCTATAACCAACAAACTCAGCAACATGTTCTCTTCCCATCGCCGCTACTTCTTTTTTCAAAGTGTACATTGAAACCCCTAATATTTCTGTCATTTTCTTTTTTGAAATAGACGGATCTTTCTGAATCAATGCTAAAATCTGATCCCGCAATGATAACTCCATCCAATTTTCCGGCAAATCAAATAATGGGATTGAATTTGGGGTTGATTTTGGGGTTGATGGGGTTGATGGGGTTGATTTTGGGGTTGACACATCTTTTTTTCTGCTCTTTTCTTCCAAAAACTCTTTATTTATAAACAATCTTGAAATAAAATAACTATGAACTTCATCCGTCTCAAACTCCGGTTTGGGGGACCCATTTTCCTCTAAGGCATCCAAAATCTTTTTAATTCCCGTATTTCTTCCCTCGGTCAAATGTAATTCCTTCAAAAAATCTCCAATTCTCCGATTCCTATACCTTCGATTCGATACTCGATATGACTTTAAACCCTCGATTGTTACCGAACGATCTGGTCCCGGAAAACTTACGATTTCCATTCTATCCTCCTCAATACGAACCTCAATCGGCTCACGTTCATCATATGCCCGATGGTATACTGCATTTGATAATGCTTCTTCAATCGCTGCAAATGGATAATTAAAAAAACGATCTGCCTCAGCCCGATCCGGATATTTCACCACCTTTTCTGTAATAATCGTATTCCTAATATATTGTAAGGCATCTCTCAACTGCTGTTGAATTGGCCCTTTAAACGTCTGCTCGATAATGTCGTTACCACCTAATCCATCCGGGAATTGAACCACATCAATCTGCGTATATGGGAAAAATTTTTCAGGTTCCATACTAAAAAACATTAAACCAACATTTTTAGGCTTTGTATATTCTGGAAGATCACTAATAATATTCATGTCGCGGCATACTTCTACAAAATCTCCCATCTTTGCTTTTTCATACAATGAACTTTTAACTTCCTTCAAATAGTTCTGAACAAGAGTAATATTTAAATCCGTCATATCCGCCTGATGATTCACACGATCATCAAACGGAACTCTGTTTGCCAAATTAAACAAGTCCTTCTCTTCCTCATCCGTAGGCATTACTGTACTAGACATTTTTCGAATATAATGAATCCGTTCTTTATTATCTTTTGCCATTGTTTTTGGGGAAGAATATGGTCTATTATCCCCGCCCGGACACCAAAGAATAATAAATTTCTTATTTTCATAGTCCACAACCTCGACGATTGGCATATATGTCGGTCGAATTAATTTACATTTTGATAAAATATTTTTTTGATACGCATCGACCTTATCCGCAGGTACACCTTTCAGGGGGTAAACGGGTTTTCCGTTATCTTCTTTTACACCAATAACCAAATAACCACCACCCCAATTATCAAGATCGTTCGCAAATGCACACACTGACTTCAAAGATGCTTTTGCATCCCATATTTCTTTAAATTCAATTCTTGCCCATTCAACTACATTACCTGAGAGCAGTGTTTTTATATTTGTTGGTATTGCCATTTGCTTCCCTCCTACATTTCGCAGTATTACACAAAAACTATTACTCCAATATTTTTTTATCACTTCAAGATCTGCTGGTAGCCATTCTACGCTATCATACAACGTGTCAGTCGTAAGCCACCTTGCCGCTCTCATTTCTTCCTTCCCTTCGTCAACTCATAGCTCTCCCCGATCATCCGCCGGATATCCTCCTCTGGCACCGTCCCATCAAGAATGATCGAGTTCCAATGTTCTTTATTCAGGTGATACGCCGGAATCACCGACGCAAAAGCATCCCGCCAGAAATCTCTCCACTGCGTATCGCATTTCACATTGATCCACATGCACCCTTCCCGCTCAAAGATCCATGCAAACACCTTGCGGTTTGACCGATGCCGGATCACTGTCCAGTTCGTGTCCCGGAATGGATGATCCTCATAGGTATCTTTGAGGGAAAGACAGTATCGAACCGCCTCTTCTCGTGTTTTCATATATCCCTCCCAGTCCTCTTTTCCAACAGTATACTCAAATCCCCCAAAAATAGCAAACAATTTTTGAGATTGCTGACACTTTTACGTTCTCTAAGCACCCCTACATAGAAAAACCGCCCCAAACCTTCGGTCAAATCTTCGACCATAGCGGGGCAGAATTTCTATTTTGCAAGCGGACACCCCCCTTGTTGGCGGTTGTCCCTTTCATATCTCTTCTATAGTATGCCTTCTATCTTATTTTAAAAGCAGTATTTTAAAGCCCTGTTTCATTTCCCACCACAATCCTACCTGTCATATTCTCCCCGGATATCCTCCGCCGGCGGTGCCACCGGATAATTTCCGGAAAAGCATGCGTCACAATATCCCATGTCGCCTTCGATCAGTTCATGAAGCCTCTCGCCATCCAGATATCCAAGCGAATCTGCCCCGATCTTTTTACAAATCTCATCCACGGTATTATTGTGGGCGATGAGCTGATCACAGCTTGGTACATCGGTGCCAAAATAACAGGGATACAAAAATGGCGGCGAACTGATCCTCACATGAACTTCGGTCGCTCCGGCAGTCTTTAACATACGCACGATGCGCTCGCTTGTCGTACCTCGCACGATCGAATCATCCACCATGACAACACGCTTGCCCCGGACAACTTCCTTGAGGACATTCAGCTTGATTTTCACACTGCTCTCACGTGCAGATTGTTTTGGCTTGATAAACGTACGCCCCACATAACTGTTTTTCATAAACGCTGTCCCGTACTCGATCCCAGACTCTAGCGCAAATCCCATCGCTGCCACATTGCCTGATTCCGGCACTCCGACGACGATATCCGCCTCCGCCGGATGCATCTGGGCAAGGATTTTTCCCGCCATGATGCGGCTGTTGTAGACACTGACTCCGTCAAAATAACTGTCGGGTCTGGCAAAATAAATATATTCAAAAATACATTTGGCTGATTTTTCATTACACAATGTCTCATCCGACTGAATCCCGTCCGCATCTAACATCACGATTTCCCCGGGCTTTACATCACGGACAAACTCTGCACCTACTGCATCAAGCGCACACGTCTCCGAAGCAAGGATAAAACTGTTATCCCTTTTCCCGATCACAAGCGGCCGGAACCCGTAAGGATCTCTCGCACCGATGAGCTTTCTGGGACTGGAGATAATGATCGAATATGCCCCTTTCAACTTCATCATCGCATTCTTTACCGCCTCCTCGGCAGTCGGCGTCTTCAGGCGTTCTCTGGCGATCAGGTAGGCGATGACCTCTGTATCGATCGTCGTCTGGAAAATTGCCCCGGTATACTCCATTTCCTCACGGAGTTTTGGCGCATTCACAAGGTTTCCGTTGTGAGCAAGCATCAGCGTCCCTTTTACATAATTCAATACCAGAGGCTGTATATTCTGGTTGTTGCTGGCGCCTGCGGTAGAATAGCGGACATGTCCCACACCGATGTTCCCCTTTAACTTCTCAAGGCCTTCTGCATCAAAAACCTCATTGACAAGTCCCATTCCTTTCTGCGCACACACTTTTCCCTTCGGGCCTTCCGTATCACTGACCGCGATCCCGCAGCTCTCCTGCCCCCTGTGCTGCAACGCAAACAATCCGTAATAAATCGAAGATGCCACGTCTCCTCCATCCAAATCATACATTCCAAAAACTCCGCATTCCTCATGGAGTCCCTCATTAAAATGTTCAATCATTTCGGATTTCATTCCGTATTTTTTCCTTTCTGAAATTAATTCATTATCCCAATGCGCTTTGCAACTTCGTTATAAGCATCCTCCACACCGCCAAGATCTCTCCGAAAACGATCCTTGTCCAGTTTTTCTCTCGTATTGATATCCCAGAAGCGGCACGTATCCGGTGAAATTTCATCTGCAAGGATGATCGTCCCGTCAGATGTCTTGCCAAATTCAATCTTAAAATCGATCAGCTCAATTCCGCACTCTTTGAAAAAACCGATCAGGAAATCATTTACCATAAAAGCATATTTTGTAATAACGTCGATGTCCTCCTGTGTAGCGATTCCGATCGCCTTTGCAAAATAGTCATTGATCAGCGGGTCTCCCAACGCATCGTCTTTATAACTAAATTCCAGAGTAGGACAAAGAAGCTTCTTTCCCTCTTCGATGCCGAGACGTTTTGAAAAACTTCCCGCTGCTGTATTGCGGATGATCACTTCAAGAGGGATGATCGACACCTTCTTTACCGCTGTCTCGCGGTCACTCAGCTCTTCTACAAAATGCGTCGGAACTCCTGCCTTTTCAAGCTTCTGGCATAAAAAATTCGTCATCCGGTTATTGATCACGCCCTTGCCGATGATCGTTCCCTTTTTCTCGCCATTAAAAGCAGTCGCATCATCCTTATAATCGACAATATACACATCCTCCACATCCGTCATATATACCTTTTTTGCCTTTCCTTCATAGAGCATCTCTCTCTTTTCCACTTCTTTATCCTCCTTATGTCGCTCTCGCGAAAATGTATTTACTTTATTTCTTTTTATTGTCTACCACATAAATCCCGCGCTGGAGCTTACTCTGCAAAATACGCAGCACCGCTTGGTTGATCCGCTTTTCATCAATCTCATTAAACATGACCGCCTGCCGCAAGGCAAAAAAGGCTTCGTCAATATCCGCCGGATCATAGATGACGTCTGCTCCGGACATAACCGCCTTGATGACTGCCTGCCGGACTGTGTACTGGCTCGTGATGACCGGCACATCCAATGGCTCTGTCATGATCATTCCCTCAAATCCCATCTCTTTTCGGAGAAGATCCGACAATATCGTTCTGGAAAGTGATGCCGGCGTCTCTTTATCAATTTTAGACAAACAGACATGTCCAACCATGATAAAATCCGTCCCCTCATCAATTCCGGCGGCAAATGGCTCAAAATTCACCCGCCGCAGCCTAGAAAGCCCGGTATCAATATGTGTCTCAACTAACTTATGATATTCAGCCACAGAAGCGATTCCGGGAAATGTTTTTAGAACCGTAGCGATACGCCCTACATGCATCCCCTTTACCATCGCACCGACTGCCTCACTGACTTTATCTTCCTCACTACTAAAACAACTTTCCGCATATACGGTCTCCTGATACGCTGCTAAAAAATCAGAAAGCGCTTTATTGTACTCCTGCAGCTTTTTTTGATAAGCATCTGCATGCTTTTTCTTTTTTTTCTTCGACAGCTTCTTTGCCGGCTTTTCGTACCGGGGCGGCTCGCCAACGACTGATACCGCACTCCCGCTCACCGCATCCGCATCTACTGCCTTTGCATTCTCTGCCACGTCTGCCACAGGGGCAAGGTTCAGGTTGAAGCCGAGTTCCGAAAGTTCCTTTGCGATAACCTCTCCGGTATCCTCTAACTGCCCCTCCGACATATTCTTTCCCATCTCGGCAGGACTCGTATAACCCGTAGCAGTAATTTCATCATTATGTGCCGCGATCGAATTTTCTCCGCCGCCTTCCTCCTGCGTCCCAATATACATCGGGATATCCAGATATCCGGAAAGAGTACCCGTCATTTCCTTGAGCTGCTGTACTCCAGTAATATTCCGGTTTCCGATGATAATGCCGCCAAACCGGTATGTCTCGACCGCCGACCGGAGCTCATCCGTGATCCCGGTAACTGGCTCCTCACCCTCTGTCAGCTTATCAATACTCACCACAAACATCTGTCCTATTTTTTCGTCCAGAGACATTTTTTTCAATATTCGTTCGGCTTCCCTAAATGCCTCACTCTGGCTCATCACATTTGCTCCGCTGTCCGTCGCTGCATCCTGACCGTCTCCCTGACCCCCTCCGTCACGACAGCCTGTCAGATTCAGGCAAAGACAGACAACCATGAAAATGCATGTAATCCGTTTCATATATCTTCTCCTTAGTTCCGATCCGTGCCTGTCAAGCTTACTATCCGAATGTATTATATCAAATAATGTTTCATTATACAAATAAATATTTCACAAAAATACAGGAAACATTCACTTTTTTTTATGATATTTGTAAACAGGCCAAGCTGTCACACATATGATATCAATGTAAATAATTTTAGGAGGAACCTGATTATGAGCGATTTATCAGCAACAAACTGCGGCAACAGCGGATGCTCCTGCAACGACGGAAATAGTGGCTGCTCATGGATCATCATCATCCTGCTTCTGTGCAGCTGCGGCGGAAATGGCGGCTGGGGTGGATTCGGCGGCGGCGACTGCAGCTGTATCATCTGGATCTTACTGCTTATGTGCCTTTGTGGCGGAAACGGCGGCTGGGGCGGATGCGGCAATAACTTCTGCTAATTTTTCTATCCCCAAAAAGGGTGTCGGGATTTCCTCCCGGCACCTTCTTTTTTCTTATCAAAAGCCTTCTACTCAGCGATAGCTTTGATCCCAGTCGGATTTCTTCCGCTCTTCTCCGGACTCTTCCCCGCTTTTCTCCATGCACTCACAACAGTCAAGATCGATCTCATACACTGTCGTCTCATCCACGATAACCTTTGTTCTCTCCTTTTCTTTCATGTTCAGCCTCCATGATTTTGTCTCTCTTTACATTTATTTTATGATTTGGGAGAAATTCGGTTAGCGCAAAAGAAATTTAGTCCGCTTGCCCATAAAACCGACGGATCGCATCCATTTTGGAAGTCATATTGATAAACATTTTATCCACGACAGCCAGTGCTGCCATTGATTCCACGACTACAACCGCCCTCGGCACGATGACCGGGTCATGGCGTCCCTTGATCTGTACGCGGATCTCCTCTCCAGACTGGTTTACGGTATCCTGTTCCGTAAAGATGGACGGCGTCGGCTTAAACGCTGCCCGCAAAATAACCGGGCTTCCATCACTGATCCCTCCAAGTATGCCGCCCGCATGGTTTGTCTTTTTCACGGTCTCCCCGGATTTTCCGGCGCAGAATGAATCATTATTCTTAGAACCGCTCACCTGTGCTGTGCGGAGGCCATCTCCAATCTCTACTGCCTTGACCGCCCCGATCGACATAACCGCCTCACAGAGCGCCGCATCCAATTTTCCAAATACCGGCTCTCCGATCCCTGCCGGCATTCCCGTGATCACACACTCGATCATTCCCCCCGCCGAGTCATGATTTTTCATCTGCCGGTCGAGAAAATCCTCTGCCTTTTCTGACGCCTCCAGATCCGGCATCCGCAGAGGACTCTTTTCGATATTCTCTCTGGATGCTTTTTCGGGGTCGATCCCGACCGGGCCAATGGAGCTTACATAAGTACAAAAGCGGATTCCAAGTTCATTCAGTATCTTCACTGCAACTGCCCCCGCAGCCACCCTTCCGATCGTCTCCCTTCCCGACGATCTTCCGCCGCCCCGGTAATCCCGGAAACCATATTTTTTATCAAACGTATAATCGGCATGTCCCGGCCGGTAGTACGAGGCGATCTCCGAATAATCCTTTGACTTCTGGGATGTATTTGCCACCATCATGGAAATTGGCGTCCCGGTTGTTTTTCCCTCAAAAACACCGGAAAGGATTTCCACCCGGTCTCCCTCTTTCCTCGGTGTGGAGTATTTTGTCTCTCCCGGTTTTCTCCGGTCAAGAAAACATTGTATGTCCTCCTCACAGAGAGACAGGCCCGCCGGACACCCGTCCACAACCACGCCAAGCCCCTTTCCGTGGGATTCCCCCCATGTAGACACCGCAAATATATCACCATAAATCGAACCAGCCATCAGAACTTACCTCCATTAAAAATCAAATTTTATGCGATTCCCTGAAAATTTTGTTTCTTTTTTTCTTATTCTATAGTATAATAAATTCAGGATTTTTACAATGTAAAATTGACGCGGGAGGTCAAAAAGCCGCCGGAGGTCAAAATTACGGACAGGGATATGGATATTGTAAAATCAGAAGATAGCGTTTTATAATAAGAAAGGAGAACTTATTTTATGTTTAGTCAGTTTTTTGGAAATTATCTTTTAGATAGAAAAAAGATTACCAAAGACCAATTTACCTCCTGCATGGAATACATGCGGGCAAACAGGGTCAAACTCGGCCTCATCGCAGAATCGGAGGGACTTCTCTCGCGCTCACAGGCAGATGAGTTGAACCAGCTTCAGATGAAAAGCGACAAACGTTTCGGCGATCTGGCTATTGAAAAAGGATATCTTACGGATGCCGATATTTCGCATCTGCTCAAGCTGCAGGGAAATCCTTATCTGATCTTTGTTCAGGCGTTGGAGGAAAACAAGATCATGGAACGAGAGGAGATCACAGCTCTTGTTGCCGAATTTAAAAAAGACGAAGAACTTACCAATACTGCACTGGAAGCGATCAAATATGGAGATTTCGACCGCCTGCTTCCGGCATTTGTTCAGGACACCAGTGTTTCCTGCCTTTCCTTTATGGCGCTTGCCCTGAGAAATGTCGTGCGTTTTGTCAGTTCCTACGTGCGTATTGAACGGTCACAGCGGATTACAGAATATTCCGCCAAATACATCGCTTGGCAGAAAACGGTCGGTGATTATGATGGATTTCTTGGATTTGCCAGTGATGACGATGCGATCCTCACGGTCGCTGACGGATATGCCGGCGAATACTTTGCTTCCCCTGATGAGGACGCACTGGACGCTGTGTGCGAGTTTGCAAACTGCATCAATGGCCTTCATGCTTCGGATTTAAGTTACAAAGATATCTCGATCGATATGCTTCCGCCTGAATTTATGTTTGACGGAACCATTACCGATCCAGAAAGCTTTTATCTTCTTCCGCTACATATAAATGGAAAAAAAGTAGATATGATCATAAAAAAATAAATATTTGAAGGGGGTTGTTTGAATGGCAACAGTATTAATCGTGGATGACTCAAGAACATCCCGCAGGATATTGAAAAATATTCTTACAGAAAATGGGTATAAAATCATTGGTGAGGCTTCGGACGGACAGATCGGATATGAAAAATATATCGAATTAAAACCGGATCTTGTTACTCTTGATATTACGATGCCGGTTCTTGATGGACTTGGCGCTCTTGAAAAGATCATGCAGCTCAACAGTGAGGCAAAGGTCATTATGGTGACAGCGGCTGGACAAAAATCAAAAATGGTAGAGGCAATCAAACTGGGAGCATCTGAATTTATCCAGAAACCATTTGAACCCGAGCAGATTTTAGCGATCATAAAGACGGTGGCTTAAATACAGAAATTAGCACAGACATTAGTACAGAAACTCAGAAAGATAACAGATGACTAACGGAAAGCGTTTAAAACAAGGGCAAGCAAGCTTACCAAAAGTTTTAAACGCTTTCGTTAGTCGTTTCTGTTAGTCGTTTCTGTTGGTCATTTCTGTTTACTTACTGATAGTACTGCGCCTGTGCATTCCACATCTCACGGTACAGTCCATCTTCCTCCGCCAAAAGCTTTTCATGGCTTCCCTGCTGAACAATATTTCCCTGATCAAATACAATGATCTGGTCGCAGAAGCGGCAGCTCGACATCCGGTGGGAGATATAGAGCGCTGTCTTTTCCTCTACCAGTTCATCAAAGCTCTGATAGATTTCATATTCCGATACCGGATCGAGCGCTGACGTCGGCTCATCCAGTATAACAAGCGGGGAGTCTTTATAAATCGCCCGGGCAATCGCGATCTTTTGCGCCTCACCGCCGGATACCTCCATGCCATCCTCTTCCAGCTTATAAAGATTCGTCCGGATATCTTTTTCTAATGTGCCAAGACGTTTTGAAAAACCGGCTTTCTTAAGACAATCCCGTATGCGTGCCTCGTCAAATTCTTTCGATACTGCCACATTCTCTGCAATGGAAAATGGGAACAGCTTAAAATCCTGAAACACCACGGAAAACAGGCTGATATACTCACTATAATCATAGTAGCGTATGTCGATCCCATTGAGCAGGATTTCCCCCTCTGTCGGATCATATAACCGGCAAAGCAGTTTGATAAACGTAGTCTTTCCTGCCCCATTTGGCCCTACGATCGCCATTTTCCCGCCAATCTTCAATTTCATCCAAATATGCTCCAGAACCGGCTTTTGACTGTTCGGATAGGAAAAGGATACGTTCCGGAACTCAAATTCATATTCGTTGTCGTCCCGCTTCTCAATCGGCAGCGTTCCGTCATATTTGGTATTTTCAATCTCCATAAACTCCACAAGATAGGACAGATATCTGGCACGGACTGAAATTCCTGCATAAATATTCGCAATCTGACCAAGTGCTGAACTAAATTTCGTAAATGCACTGACATACCGGGTCACGTTTCCGACACTTACCATCCCAAAGACAGCTTTAGCACCCACGTAGATATAACTGGCTATTGCAAACAAGCTTCCAGACCACTTGCTAAGCAGTAAATACTTGATGCCCTTCCTCCAAAATTTCCACATAACGTTCAAAACTTTCATGTTATCTTCATAAAAGCCTTTTGTGATCGTCTTCCCAAGCCGATACATACGGATATCCTTTCCTTTTGCATATTCATACATAAAGGACAGATAATATCCAAAACGGCGGTTTCCCTCTACATTTAATTCAAATCTCTCATTTTCCAACCTTCCCATGCTCTTACTGCTCCAAAAAGAGACGCAAAACTGTATCACAAGAATGACTGCAATAAAAATACTGCTCCACGGGGAATTTAGCATACGGTATAGCATTCCATCCTGTCCTGATCCCTGCACCGGAAAAAACAAAGGCACAAATAGAATTACCGTATAGATGATATCAACGATGATTCCGAGCATATTTGTGATCCAGTCACAAAATGCCCCGATATCTCCACCGCTGTACATGCCCTCCCTCGCCTTATTGATGCACTCTAATGTCTCCTTCTTTTCCAAAAGCTCATAATCCAGTGTAAGAGCTTTTTCGGATATCATCTTCTGCACCTTATCTCCCATCGTATACTTCCGTATGTTCGTGAACTTATCCAGTCCCCAGCCTATTACGTTCAAACTGCAGTTTAGGGAGATCATCCAGATCACGTACCGGAAAACCACATCAAAATCCTGACCGCCAAGCATCGCATCAATGATCATACTGCTAAATACGATATTCACGTACGGAACAGACGTAAGGACCAACTTTTGTATGACTAATACCGGCAGATATTCCGGGCAAAGACGATATACTAATTTTAGCACGGCTCCGATTGCTTTTCTATTTTTCATGACTGCACCTCCTCCCGGTAATAATGGCTCTGGACCTCAAACATTTCCGCATAGCCTCCCTTTCTCTCCAACAACTCCTCATGCGTTCCCCGCTCCGCCACAACACCATGTTCCAGATAGAGGATTTCATCGCAAAAGCGGGTACTTGCCAGCCTGTGGGAAATAAAGAGCGACGTTTTCTCCCCCGCCATCTCATTGTACTGTTCATAAATCCGGCTCTCTGCGATCGGGTCAAGGGCACTAGTCGGCTCATCCAGTATGAGCAAGCGTCCATTTTTATAGAGCGCCCTTGCGATCAACAACTTCTGCACCTCACCGCCGGAAAATTCCACTCCCTCTTTCTCAAGCATCTGTGAGACATACGTGTCCTCCTTTTTTTCCAGTGCATCGATCTTGTCCCAGATGCCGGCCCTTTTGAGACAATCCCTTAGACGTTCTCTGTCAATCTCCTCTGGATTGCCGCCTGCGATGTTCATGGCAACCGTAAAAGCCGGGATAAATCCGTCCTGAAATACCGGAGAAATCATCTTTCCATATTCGTCCATATCATAATCTCTCGTATTGATGCCATTTACGATCACATCTCCTTCGGTCGGCATATAAAATCCGCACAAAAGTTTTACGATCGTACTCTTTCCCGCTCCGTTATTTCCGACTAGCGCAATTTTCTGCCCCGGTTCGATCTTAAAACTCAGATGGGACAAAATATCTTTCTGTCCCTCCTCATAGCGGAAGGTCACATCGCGAAATTCAACCGATACCATCGACGTAAGATCCGGCTTTTCGCCCTCTCCATGCGGGAACACATCCGAAATCCCCTCGGCATCCCCATAATACCCTGTCTCCACATTCGCTGTCATCACTCTTGATATCCCAAAGATAAAATTGTTCATCCATGTAGAAAATCCAGCCACCGCTCCGACATAAAAGGCAAACCATGCCACCGTGATCTGTCCGTCAAGCACCATTTTTATCAGGATGGTATACAGGACAAAGTCCCGGACAAATGTACCGGCCTGCTCCACAAGTGTCGGAAAATACCATCTCAATTCCTGCCTTGAAAAACAATTTCTTAGTATTTCGATCTGTTCATCAAAAATGCGGCGAAACCAGTTCTCGACATGATAAAGACGGATATCTTTTCCATGTGCCAGTGAGATTCCCTGCTGTTCAAGTGTATAGTTGATCCGGCTCGCTTGGCTTTTTACATCCGAAAGTCCATCGGTATACCTTACTGCATGGCGGTGTAGCAAAAAATTGACTGCTGCCGTCACAAAGATGATCACCAAAACGCTCCAGTGGATCGTCGACATGATCGTTCCATAGGCAAGTACCCCGAACAGTCCGCAGATCATTTGAAGGGACTCATTTGAAAGTGCCTCTACCCCGGTTCCGTTACTCCGTATACTCGTCATGCCCTTATTCAGAATCTTTTGCTTGTCTGCCGGCTCCACATTACAATAATCCATCGTCACATATTTTTTCAAAAGTCTTACGCAAAAACCGCTCAGTCTTGCACCGATGTTCGAGAGCTGCAAAGAGCCTTCCATCACATCCATCAGGCATTTTACCATGATGTCGAGAAACAAAAGCCCGGTGATGCCTAGCACATAATCGGCAAGTTTTCCTCCCGTCAGCAGTGCGATCGCCATCGCCGGCACTGCATTCTCGATCAGCGGCGAAGCTACCTTTGCCGCCGTATAAACCACAACCTGCCATCTCGCCGCTTTGGAATAGCGAAACAGCTCCCGGTAAACCATGATGATATTTTTAAATATATTTTTCATGATCTCTGGATTCCTCCTTTCTGTTAGAACTTATTGTAGCGTAATTTTTTTACAAAAACAAAAAAGTGCACGAACGGTAAAAATTCGTACACTAACTGTCTGCGGGTACTGCCCTTTTCCCTACAATGGCAGCATGATTTCTGTGGCAAATGCCCCCGGCTCATTTTTCCGGTTGATAAAGCCCCCGTACTTGTCCACGATCTGGTCGATCCGCTTGAGACCATGCCCATGATTGCCCCACTTTCCGCTGATCAGTTCCCTTTCTCTTTTCCGCTTTTTCGCATTTGTAGAATTGGTCACGGACAGATAGAGCTGTCCCTTAAAAATCCCGACATATACCCGAATAAATTTATTTTTTCCATCCTGTATCTTCTCACATGATTCCAGTCCGTTATCGATCAGGTTTCCGAGAATGATACACAGATCGACGTCGCTGACGGAAAGCTCCTTTGGCACCTTCGCCTTGCAGTTTACTTCAATGTCCTTTTTTGCCGCCACAGAAAGCTTACTGCTCAGGATTGCGTCCACACTGACATTTCCCGTCCGGATCGAAATATCAATTTTATCCAGATCCTCTTCTAACTGGTCAAGATAAGAAGACACCTCCTCGATCTGATCCAGCGCAAGATGCGCCTTGATCTTCTGCATATGATTGTGGTAATCATGCCGCCAGCCGCGCATCGTCTGGTAAATACTGCCCACCTCTTCTCTCTGGTTCCGCAGTATCTTCTCCTGATATTCCCTGCTTCGCTCCTCTTCCCGCCTTTTTACGATGACTGTCGTTATAACAGCAGTCAGAAAAACTGCCAAAAGCACAGCCAAGATCGTTCCCATAAGCGGCATCTGGCTCACCCTCCCCGGTTTTTATAATATTCAATAAATGCCTCATTCACCTGCCTGTACCGGTTCCTGCTGATCGAAACCGATTCCCCATTGTCAAGAATGCACTCCGTCTTTGCCACCCGGTTGACACAGGATATGTTCACAAGCACACCTCGTCTTGTCATGACAAATCCATGTTCCTCAAATTCATCCTGCAGGTTTCCGATGCTTGCCTTCCACTGTATTTTCCCATCCCGCCATGACAGCTCGACATAATGTCCCTGAGACTCAATATACCAAATGTCCTCATAGGGAATTTTCATCAGCTCTCCGCCCCGGTCTAAAACAAAATAAGCTCGTTCCTTCTGGCTGAGATTCTCAGCGATCCGGGTCATGACCTCATAAAATTCTTTTTCCTTCACAGGCTTGACTAGATAGCGGAACGCTTCTACCTCATACCCCTCCAGTGCATACTCACGCAGTCCGGTCAAAAATACAAGTACTGCATGCGGCTCCTGCTCCCTGATCTTTCTCGCCAGTTCCATCCCGTTGATTTTTCCCATCTGGATATCAAGAAGATACATGTCATATGGAAAATCCCGGTCAAAAGAAAAAAGAAACTGCTCGGCACTGATATACGCATCCACATGACAGGCCGCTCCGGTTTTTTCCGCCCATTTACCGATCAGCGACTTGATATATTCCGTCTGCGCCCTGTCATCCTCACATATTGCAATCGTTATGTTATCCATCGTTACATGATATCCTAAAACTCAAACTCTTTATGCACAGCCTTCATCGCCTTATCCGTATCGGCACGGTCGATCAGCACGGTGACGCGGATCTCAGAAGTAGAAATCTGCTGTATGTTTACATTGGCATCATAAAGCGCTTCAAACATCTGCGCAGCCACGCCTGCATTTGTCTGCATACCGGCACCTACGATCGATACCTTTGATACATTTTTATTTACTTTTACATCTTGACATTTCAGGCTTCCGCTGCGGTGTCTCTCCACGGTCTCGACTGCCACATCTGCCATATCTTCTGTCACGGTAAAACTGATATCCTTTGTGTTCCCACGTCCGATGGACTGAAGGATCATATCGACATTCACGTTATGGTTCGCAAGATGACGGAACAGTTTAAACGCCACACCCGGCTGGTCTTCCAGTCCCACTACTGCAATCCTCGCTACATTTTCATCACTTGCCACTCCGCTTACAAGCATTTTTTCCATTTTAACTTCCTCCTTAACGATCGTACCCTCTGATGTGTTCAGACTGGAACGGACTACTAATTGTACACCATATTTTTTTGCCATCTCCACCGAACGGTTGTGGAGAACGCCTGCACCGAGACTGGCAAGTTCAAGCATCTCATCATAGGTGATCTCATCGATTTTTTTTGCATCTTTTACAATTCGCGGATCTGCGGTAAATACCCCGTCCACGTCCGTATAAATCTCACAGGCATCTGCGTGGAGCGCCGCCGCCAATGCAACCGCAGTCGTATCCGAACCGCCGCGTCCGAGAGTTGTGTAATCATCGTATTGGCTGATCCCCTGAAATCCGGTGACGACCACGATCTTTCTCTGCTCAAGTTCAAACCGGATCCTCTCCCGGTCAATCTTTTTCAACCTCGCATTTCCGGCAACTGACGTCGTGTGCATCGCCACCTGAAAGGCATTCAGCGATACCGCCGGAACACCGAGCGAATGCAACGCCATCGCCATCAATGCGACCGAGGTCTGCTCTCCTGTCGTAAGGAGCATATCCAGTTCTCTCTTTGGTGCATTTGGATTGATATCGTTTGCCATGTCAAGGAGTACGTCGGTCTGTTTGCCCATAGCAGAAAGCACGACAACCACGTCATTTCCCTTTTTATAATCCTCGATACAGCGGTTTGCCACGTTAAAGATTCTCTCTTTGTCGGCAACCGATGTACCACCAAACTTTTTAACGATCAACATTTTTCTTTCTCCTCTACTTTAATAATTCATTCATCAGCGTATATCCCCTGTCAAGATAATTTCCGCTTTGCTCTGCCTCTCTCTCATTATAATTCCACGTATGCGTCTCCTCCCGGGTACTGTCGTAAAGCATATAAGGAACCGGCTTGCTCGAATGTGTACGGGTGCAGATCGGTGTCGGATGATCCGGCATGACAAGCATCCGGAAATCTTCTGAAAGAGCCTTCATCTTCTCATAGACAGGGCCGATCAGCCTTTTGTCCAGATACTCGATCGCCTTGAGTTTCCTCTCCACACTTCCCTGATGCCCCATTTCATCCGGCGCCTCCACATGGATATAGACAAAGTCATTTCCATCCTCTGTCACAGCTTTTACCGCCGCCGCCGCTTTTCCCTCATAATTCGTCTCAAGCGTTCCGTCAGCACCCTCTACTTCTATATTATTCATCTCTGCGCCTACTGCAATCCCTTTTAGCAGATCGACCGCAGAGATCATCGCGCCTTTTTTCCCATATTTTCCCTCAAAAGAATCCAATGCCGGTCTGGTTCCCGCACCCCAGAACCAAAGCGAGTTTGCCTTGTTTTTCCCATTCTTCGCCCGCTCTGTATTGATTGGATGGCTGTTCAAGATCTCATAGCTTTTTTTCATCATCTCGCGCAGTCTTTCATCCTCCGGCAGATAATCCCCGATCTTTTTCCCGAGAATATCATGCGGCGGCGTGAGGCTCACGACATTTCCGTTTTTCCAGATCATACAATGACGGTAACTCGTTCCCACATAATACTGGTATATGTCATCTTCCAGTTCTGCTCTCACCGCATCCAGAAGTATCTTTGCCTCCTTCGTGGAAATCTCGCCGCTGCTGTGGTCAAGGATCGTCTTTTCCTCATAAGGCAGTTCATCCTCCGAAACCGTTACGATATTACACCGGAGCGCAATATCGCTCTCCTCCATATCCACTCCGATACTGAGCGCTTCCAAAGGAGAGCGTCCTGTATAATACTGCTTGGGGTCATACCCAAGAACTGCCAGATTTGCGGTATCACTTCCCGGTTTCATCCCCTCCGGGATCGTTTTCGCAAGACCAAGCTTCGATTTTTTTGATAATTTATCCATATTCGGAGTATCCGCATATTCGAGAGGGGTTTTATTCCCAAGCTCCTTAAGCGGCTCATCTGCCATCCCATCGCCTAACACAATGATGTATTTCATCTTCTTTCATTCCTTTCTGCCAATCATCACTTTATGTATGGATCCCCGGTCATGCCTGTACCCGGATCCTCGTGATCATGGCAGCAAATCCCTCTGCCTTTTTAGCAAAATCCTTTTCTTTCATGGATGACGTGATAAACCCGCACTCGCCCGCAATGCCGGCATCGATCATCTGCACGTCGCCAAATGCACCGGATATTTTATCCTTCTCCGATTCAGCGACCCGGACAAAGAATTTATTTTCCATCTCATCCATCGGTGCGATTTCTAACTTCTCAGCACTCCATGTAACCGGAATATTTTCACCCTGATGCTTCACTGCCGCCACCACATCTGCAACGACCGCACTCGCTGTCGGAAGCTTTCCGGCTCCCGCCCCGTAAAACATCACGTCCCCGAGCATATTTCCTGTGACAGAAATTCCGTTAAACACATCATTGACACTGTATAATGGGTGTCTGCTGTCCACCATCTGGGGCGCCACCATCGCATATACCTTATCTCCGGCTTTTTTGCTCGTACCAAATATTTTGATTGCATATCCTGCCTTTTTTGCATACTTGAAATCGTCTGCTGTAATTTTCGTAATGCCTTCTGTGTAAATATCCGAATAATCTACTTGTTTTCCATAGGCGAGCGAGGTAAGGATCGCAATCTTCCGGCAGGCATCGTATCCCTCCACGTCTGCGGTCGGATCTTTCTCGGCATAACCAAGTTCCTGTGCCTCTTTCAACACCTCATCAAAATCTGCTCCATCCTCTGCCATTTTGGTAAGGATAAAATTCGTCGTTCCGTTTAAAATTCCATTGATCTGCTCAATCTCATCGGCTGTGATACACTGGTTCAATGGCCGGATGATCGGAATACCGCCGCCTACACTTGCCTCAAAAAAGAAATTCAGGTTCTTTTCCTTTGCGATCCGGATCAACTCTGCACCGTGGGCAGCGACAAGCTCCTTATTGGAAGTACACACGCTCTTTCCATTTAAAAGCGCAGTCTTTACAAAATCATAGGCAGGCTTTGTGCCTCCCATCGTCTCCACGATCACGCCGATTTCTTCATCCTCTGCTATGACAGAATAGTCATGCACAAGGATATCCTGAACCGGATCTCCCGGAAATTCCCGTAAATCCAATACGTATTTGACCTCAACCTCTTCTCCTGCACGTTTTGCGATGCTTCCGGCATTTGTCCTCAGAACTTCCACGACACCGGAACCAATCGTACCATATCCTAATACTGCGATCTTCATCCTCTCATCTCTTCCTTTCCGCTTTCTTCCTCTTCGCTGTTTTCTTCCTCACCATTTTCTTTTTCATTTTCCTCTTCTTCGTCCTCTGAGAAGTCAATTTTGCGGATTTCCTCCGCCTCCTCCTCTGTCAGAAGCTTATCCGGATCGATCACTACGATAAGCTCATGATCCTTGCGGACGATAAAATCAATATACCGGGTAGCATCCGTCTTCGCGACGTCTGGGAACTGCTGGATATCTTCTCCCTCCGCACGCAGCACTTTATCCACACGGTCTACCACACAGGCAAGGTTTCCCACTCTCGTCCGAAGAAGCAAAACCTTTGTCTCCTCTGTCGGTTCTGTCGCCGGCATTGACAGCTTCGCCTTAAGATCATATACCGGATAAATATCATTGCGGATTTTCACCGTCCCCAATATACATTCCGGCGCATCGGGAAATGGTGTGATCCCTGCAAAATTCTCAAGGCTCTGCATCCCCGCGATCCCGACGCCATACTCGTCCTCTCCGATATAAAATACGATTATTTCTTTCATAAGCATCCTCATTTCTGCAAGGCACGGTATACTGCCTTGTCTTTCTGAACTGTCAACTGTTGATCCATTTCAGATATCCATTTATGAATACATCAAGATCTCCGTCGAGTACAGCACCTACGTTTCCTGACTCTGCATTTGTCCTGTGATCCTTAACCATCGTATATGGCTGCATAACATAGGAACGAATCTGATTCCCCCAGCCGATCTCTTTCTGCTCGCCGCGGATATCAGATTCTTTTTCTAAATTTTCCTGTTGTTTGAGCATATACAGCTTTGCCTTCAACATCTGCATCGCCTTATCTTTGTTCATATGCTGGGATCGCTCATTCTGGCACTGCACTACGATCCCCGTCGGAAAATGCGTGATCCGGATTGCAGACGATGTCTTATTGATATGCTGTCCGCCGGCGCCGCTCGAGCGGTATGTGTCAATCCGTATATCGTCATCTGCGATCTCAATATCAAGGTCTTGTTCAATATCCGGCATCACGTCACAGGATACAAAAGAAGTCTGTCTCTTCCCCGCCGCATTAAATGGGGAAATTCTCACAAGCCGGTGTACACCGTGTTCGCTCTTTAAATATCCATAAGCATTCAGCCCGTTGATCTGCAGGGTGACGGATTTAAGACCGGCCTCTTCACCGTCGAGAAAATCAAGCATTTCCACAGAATAACCTTTTTTCTCCGCCCATCTCTGGTACATGCGGCACAACATGCTCGCCCAGTCACAGCTCTCTGTCCCGCCGGCACCCGCATGCAGCGTAAGGATCGCATTGCTCTCATCATACTCACCTTTTAACATCGTGGTGATCCTGAGATCCTCAAACTCACGCACAAACTGCGCTAGCTCCTCCTTGATCTCAGCCGCAAGCTCTTCATCCTCTTCCTCATAAGCCATCTCGATCAGCGTCATAATGTCCTCATATGTCCCGCTGAGTCCGTCGGCACGGCTTACAATATCTTTGAGTTCCTTGACTTCTTTCATAAACTGGCTTGCTTTCTCCGAATCATCCCAGAAATCAGGCGCCTCCATATTTTTTTCCAGTTCTTCGATACGAAATTTCTTGTCCTCCAGATTCAGGGAATCCCTGACCTCCGCAAGCGGTTTTTCGTAAGAAGAAAGTTCTACCTTATAATTATCTAATTCAACCACGTAAAATCACCAATTTCTAATTTTTTTCATCTATCGACCGCAGCAATATTTATATTTCTTGCCGGAACCGCACGGACACGGAGCATTTCTGCTGATCTTATCCGATTTTCTCATAACAGGCGCATTCGCCGAATCGTCCTTGTTCGTTCCGGTCTCCTTTGCTACCTGCTCACGCTCTACCTTCTGCTCGATGCGTACATGCATGAGCGCCTTCACGGTCTCCTCGCGGATCGACTCGGTCATCTCAGCAAACATATCATAACTCTGGAAACGGTATTCTGTCACCGGATCCCTCTGACCGTATGCCTGAAGCCCGATTCCCTGACGGAGCTGATCCATATCGTCGATATGGTTCATCCAGTGCTGGTCTGTCACTTTCAAAAGGATCACGCGCTCGATCTCACGGATCTGCTCGGCTTCCGGAAATTCTGCTTCCTTCATCTCATAGAGCCTAAGCGCCTCTTCCTTGAGTTTCTGGATCAGACCATTTTTATTGAGATCTTTGTCCCGCTCAGCATCAAATGTGATCGGCTTAAACGGTATGATCGGGAGAAGGTTCCTGTTCAGCTCGTCCAGATTCCACTCCTCCGGAATCTGGTCATCCCCGATTGTCCGGTTTACATATTTTTCAATGACCTCATCGATCATTCCGTATATCGTATCTCTCATGCTCTCGCCATCGAGAACTTTGCGCCGCTCTGCATAAATGATCTCACGCTGCTGATTGTTGATGATATCGTATTCAAGAAGATTCTTACGGATTCCGTAGTTATTTCCCTCAATCTTCATCTGGGCGCGCTCGATCGCCTTATTTAACATGCGGTGCTGGATCTGCTCACCCTCCGGCATCCCAAGTGAATTGAAAATGCTCATCAGGTTTTGGGAACCGAACAGCCGCATCAGATCATCTTCCAGTGAAATATAGAACTTGGATTCACCGGGATCGCCCTGACGTCCGGAACGCCCGCGCAGCTGATTGTCAATACGCCGGGACTCATGCCGCTCTGTACCGATGATGCGCAGACCGCCAAGCTCCTGCACCCCTTCACCGAGCTTGATATCCGTACCACGCCCCGCCATATTGGTCGCTATGGTGACAGCTCCCGCAAGACCTGCGTCTGCAATGATCTCCGCCTCCATCTCATGATACTTGGCATTCAGCACTTTGTGTTTGATCCCGCGCTTGCGAAGCATTCCGCTCAGTTCCTCGGACGCCTCGATCGTGATCGTACCGACAAGCACCGGCTGTTTCCTCTCATAACATCTAGCGATATCCTCTACAATCGCATTCAGCTTTTCACGCTTTGTCTTATACACCGAGTCGTTGTAATCGGTACGCGCCACCGGTTTATTGGTCGGCACCTCCACAACGTCCATCCCGTATATCTCACGGAACTCTTTTTCCTCTGTGAGCGCTGTACCTGTCATACCGCACTTTTTATGATATTTATTAAAGAAGTTCTGGAACGTGATCGTCGCCAGTGTCTTACTTTCTCTCTTTACTTTTACATGCTCTTTCGCCTCGATCGCCTGATGAAGACCGTCGGAATAACGTCTTCCGGGCATGATACGCCCTGTAAATTCATCGACGATGAGAACCTGATCTTCATTTACCACATAATCTTTGTCAAGGAACATCAGGTTATGCGCCCGCAACGCCAGTATGATACAGTGCTGAATCTCCAAATGCTCGGGATCAGCAAGGTTTTCGATATGGAAAAATTTTTCCACCCGGGCTACACCCTGTGCTGTCAGGTTTACTGTCTTTTCTTTTTCATCGACAACAAAATCCCCTGTCTCATTATCATCTTCCTTCATAATGATATCCATCTTGGAAAGTTCTTTTGCTGTCCCTCGTTTGAGCTGTCTTGCGAGATTATCACATGCCTCATAGATCTTCGTCGACTTTCCGCTGCTCCCGGATATGATGAGCGGCGTCCTCGCTTCGTCGATCAGTACCGAATCGACTTCGTCGACGATCGCATAGTGAAGTTCCCTCTGCACAAGCTGCTCTTTATAAATAACCATATTGTCACGGAGATAGTCGAAGCCAAGCTCATTGTTCGTCGCATAAGTGATGTCGCAGTTATATGCCTCTCTTCTCTCGTCATTGTCCATACTGTTCAGAATACACCCGACTGTCAAGCCGAGGAACTCATGGATCTGTCCCATCCACTCCGCATCACGCTTTGCCAGATAGTCATTGACCGTAACGATGTGGACGCCCTTTCCCTCCAGTGCATTCAAATAGGCAGGAAGCGTGGAAACCAGTGTCTTTCCCTCACCAGTACGCATCTCCGTGATACGTCCTTGGTGCAGGATCACGCCGCCGATCAACTGAACATGGTAATGACGCATCCCAATCGTCCTCTTTGACGCCTCGCGCACGACCGCATACGCTTCGGGAAGGATATCATCCAATGTCTCTCCGCCGGAGAGACGGTTTCTAAATTC
Source organism: Roseburia sp. (assembly GCA_023664685.1). Taxonomy (GTDB): domain Bacteria; phylum Bacillota; class Clostridia; order Lachnospirales; family Lachnospiraceae; genus Eubacterium_F. The sequence continues at coordinate 48,859 of JAMPFC010000003.1, forward strand.
ACGCGTCTTGTCCTTTAACTGCTCGTCGGACAATTTTTCATATTCCGGTTCCAGTTTTTCGATTTTATCAACGATCGGAAGCACCCGCTTCACTTCTCTCTCACTGTGTGTTCCTACCACTTTACTTAAAATTCCCATAGATTCACTCTCCAAAAATATTTCAAAGTTTTATCCCAGATTATTTTATCACTAGATGCCCTGTCTTTCAATCATTATTTTGATTTGGGATTTTTTTTTACAAACCGTTCATATTTAGGGGGAGAGAAGTCCCCGGCGGGCGGCGGGTTGATCTACGAATCGCAACCAAGCCGCCCGCTAGGGACTTCTCATCTTTGTAGTAACCACAAACAGTTCAACCTGCGAAAAACCTTCTTACATTGTTTTCCACAGGTTGAACTGTTTTTTATGATTCTTATATCGTTACCTGAAACAAATTGTCTCTATATTAAAATTCCGGTTCGATCAGACCGTATGTACTTCCCTTTCTCTTATAAACTACGTTTACTTCCTCTGTCTCAGAGTTTCTAAATACAAAGAAATTGTGTCCAAGAAGTTCCATCTGCACGCATGCTTCCTCTGGATCCATCGGCTTCATGGCAAATTTTTTGGAGCGGATAATCTCAATCTCTTCTTCATCATAAATCTCTTCATCGATAAATTCCTGATTCAGATGAGCAGCATTCTGTGCCTTGTCGATCAGTTTGTTTTTGTATTTCCTAAGCTGTCTCTCGATCACTTCTTCCACAAGGTCAATCGATACATACATGTCCGAACTCACCTCTTCGGCACGTATGATGCTTCCCTTCATTGGAATCGTAACCTCGATCTTCTGCCTGTTTTTCTCAGTACTCAGTGTAACATGTACTTCCGTACTCTCGTTAAAATACCGTTCCAGTTTTCCGATTTTGTCCTCAACTGCTGAGCGTAATCCCTCCGTTATATCTAAATTTTTTCCGCTAATAACCAAATTCATTTTGATCAGCTCCTTTGCCTAATATTCGGGGAAAGCGTATCCTTATCCCGTATTTATATTATATACCAAAATTAAACATTGGGCAACACATATTTTCCACAATCACACACGCATTTGTCACAAATTATGTGAGTTGTCATACAACTTACATAATTGTAAAAAAAATACTTTTTTGCTACATAAGTCTACTTTTTTTGTGGATAATGTGGATAACTTTGTGTATAACTACTTATTATCGTAAATCCGTTCCTTTTTTTGTGGATAACTTTGTTTTCTTTTTAGACTACATTTGTCTGCGTACCTTTGTTCTAAAACAAGTTGTCACACATTTGCAGCGACACCTTCATACCGTCCGCTCGCCCCACATGGCAGGGTAAGTCCAGTCGAACGGACAGGAAGTCCGATCTCATCCGCCAGAACAATTCCTCCAAATGGTTTGGCGACCGCCAGTTCCATCATATATTTAAGCACCGCCGGTTGAAGCCCCGTTGTGTAGGAATTAACGAGAAAAAAGAGTGGTTCGGGAGACAGGATTTTTGCACACAACTGAATCAGCGGAAAAATCTTTTCTTCGATTTTCCAAATCTCACCCTTTGGCCCTCTTCCATAAGAAGGCGGATCCATAATGATACCGTCATAGCGGTTTCCACGCCGAATCTCCCTCTCGACAAATTTCACACAATCGTCAACCAGATAACGGATCGGAGCATCTGCAAGCCCGGATGCCGCCGCATTTTCCTTCGCCCATGTCACCATCCCTTTCGAGGCGTCTACATGGGTGACAGCCGCTCCCGCTTTTGCACACGCTGCTGTAGCCCCGCCTGTGTAAGCAAAAAGATTTAACACTTTTACCGGCTGGGCGGCTTTCCGGATCAGACCCGACGCCCAATCCCAGTTCACCGCCTGTTCCGGAAACAATCCGGTATGTTTAAAACTAAATGGTTTCAGATGAAACGTCAGCTCTTTGTAAGAAACACTCCACTGTCCGGGCAGATCAAAAAATTCCCATTCGCCGCCGCCCTTATTGCTTCTGTGGTAATGTGCATTCTTTCTCTTCCACTCAGGGGCGCTACGGGGTGTATCCCAGATCACCTGTGGATCCGGACGCACAAGAATATAGTCTCCCCACCGCTCGAGCTTTTCTCCCTTTGATGTATCAATGACCTCATAATCACTCCATCCATCAGCTAACCACATAATCGGATTCCTTTCTGACCATTTCCTGCTAAATGTATTACACGAGTTTCTGCCCGCAGTTTGGACAGAAATTGGTATCGCCGGTCTTTTGCCCACAGTTTGGGCAGAAATTCGGTTTAGCAGACGGTGATGCATTCCCGGCATTTCCTGCATTTCCGGCGTTTCCTGTATTTTCTGTCCCTTCCGATGCACCCGGCGTCTGTCCCATCATAGCAGAAGCGGCTCCCGCTGCCTGCTGCACTCCGGATGATATGCCACCCTGCTGTCCCGGCATCATTCCTTCCATATTTTTCATCATCTGGCCGGCTACATTCATTCCCATCATCATTCCCATCATGTCGGATGCCACTCCGCCGCCATTCATCGCACCGGATGACATACCATCAGTCATCGACACCTGCTGGTATCTTCCGATATCGCCTACCAGACTCTGCGATGCGGTCTTGTTTACCATATCCTGAACCTCTTTCGGATAATTAAAGCTCATGACTTGGAATCCGGTTATCTTCATTCCGCTTTCCTGCGTCTGGGACGTCAGGTCGCTTAATATCCCGGCTCCGATCTGCGCCGCATTCTCCTGAAGGTTAAAGAGATCTTTCCCCTCGGCAGAGATCCATTTCATCAATAACTGCTCAATAAATGGATTGATACGCTCTCTCAGATCAAGCACCTCATAGCTGTCCTTTACTCCGGCAATATTCTCGATCAGGGATACATAATCGTCCACCCGGAACGTATACGTTCCATTTGCCCGGATTGGGATTCCGCCCGGAAGCTCCGGTGTTTTGATGTTGATCGGATTCTGCGTCCCCCACTTGAGAAGGAACTCTTTTGTGTTGACAAAGAGAACTTCCGCCCGCATTCCACTGTTAAATCCAAATTTAAATCCTTTTAATGTAGATAAGAATGGAATGATCTGCGATTCGATATCATACTCGCCATCCTCCTTAAAGACACCTTCTATTTTCCCATTAAAAAGAAAAATGGCATCCTGCCCCGGTCTTATAATCAGGCGGCTTCCTTTTTTGATCTCCCGGTTCGTCCATTTCCAGAAAACCATATCCTCTTTCCACTCTTCCCACTCTACGACGTTTGCAAACTGGTTCTTTAAAATCCCCATGCTCCCTCTCCTTTCTGTTAAATCCTGTTTTATTTTTTTGATTTGTGTGTCAATAACTTACTATCCTGTTCCCAGAACGACAAAAGCTGCTCTGCTGTTAGAAGCGCCCGCCGCCACTTGAATGGCTGTGGCCTCCCCCACCGCGGCTTCCACCGCTTGACTTTCTCGTCCGCACATAGGTCGTATGCGTATAAATATCACGTCTGCCAAGTACCTCGGAAAATGTTTTATTCATATAGGTCTTGCCATCTGCTGTCATCTTTCCTCCGATATTCCTGACGAGTACACAGACCACGATCAAGCCGAGTACCAGTCCCAAAATCAGGTGAAACCACCATGTAAGGAAAAAATACGGACGCCGCATTTCGGTATCTGTCATTTCGATAAAGGCATTCATCATACTGACATAAAGCACATTGCCGACGGATTCCCCATTCTGCTGACGCTTTACATATCCTTGAAGGCTCCTTGCAATCTCGTCTGCCTCATCACTTCGGATCTTATGCTCTGCCGACCCATAGCCAAGCAGGTACAATGACCGGTTTGTCGGGCAGATGTTCAGCCACAAAACGACCGTACTCTTGCGGCCATCCAGATTCAAAAACTGCTCACTGAAATTCTCCGGCGCCCACTTTTCGCTGCTGTCAAATATGTCATTGTTCAGGATCACCGCTACTACATTGCAGTCATACTCCTGACTCATCACCTTCATCTTCTCCTCGAACGAGCGGATTTCCTCCTCCGTATAAATTCCGGCAAAATCATTGACTGCACTTTCTGTCTTTGGCTGATCCGGCAAAAAGTACTCCGGATATCCGGTTTCGGCTGATGCAAAAGCACCCCGCATCAGTATCATGCACATCAGTGCGAGACAAAGCCCCACAGCAGACAGGAAAAATTTTCCATATTTTTTCATCCGACGCCACCTCCCAACAACAATTCCGTAATGAGCCGGAGGATCAGAAAGAGTCCGCCTCCTGTACCCAAAAACCACATCGCCGCCTTTACCTTACTGATCGGCGGTTTGCCGACGATCTTCCCGGTATCTCCATTCATGGCAAAGACATATTCTCCATCCCGGTAGTCATAATTGATCATCCACACCGGAAGAAGGGCATAATCCGTCTTTTTCTTCTTGATGTCGTAGTCCCGTTCTGTTATGTTCACCGTGGCATAATTTTTCATCGTCTGGCGCGCATAGTCATCCATATACTGCTGAACGCGTTTCTGCACTCTGGGAAGCAGGTCATCATCCGTATAATTATAACTCTCCGCCACAAATCCCGGAAGATACATCGAAGAAAATTCTTTGATATCTTCATAGTAGAATGGCTCCAGTTTATCCATCAGCCCATCGTCCATCCGCTCGGAAGCATCGACCGGAATGCGGTCATAATCCAAATCTACCTTTCGCCACACCTTGTAATGTTTGGTCGCTGTGACATTATAATTTCCACTAGAATAATGCGACACCCGGGTACAGTTCGCATGTACCTCCCCTTGTCCGGTCACATCAAACAGCCAGAAAGGTACATAAATTCCGACAATATCCCGGATACGGTCTGCGGTCATAAAATCATTTGGCGTGATCAGTCCCTTTTTACACCATTTCTTAAAGCCCTGAACCGCATCCTCCTTGCTCACCCGGAACGGAATCACCCGGGTAGGCGCTTTTTTCCCCTGCATACGGTCAGCCAAGATCATCGGCGAACCGCAAAAACTACATTTAGTAGCTGTCGTATCCTCCGATACGACCAGTTCCGCCCCGCAATTCTCACAGTGATAGCGAACCACCGTCTCGTCAAATACATTATCCGATGGCTCCTCATGCACCTCACGGTACTCCCCTGTCACCTCATCGACATTGTCCTTTGCCGCCTCCGCTTCGTATTCCCCGCCATTCTTCTCTGCGTATTCCTGTATATCAATGCTGTGTCCACAGGATGCGCAGGTAAGCATTCCCGACAGGGAGTCAAACATCATGTTTGCCCCGCAGCCCGGACACTTATACTGTACTACCATACCTCTCCTCCTTCGTTTTTTAATCCTCTGCTTTCAGAAAGATCATTTTTCCCTCATACTCACGCTCCGCCCCATTGATCTCAATTCCTGCGTTCATAAGTATATTGCCGGCAAAGACCCCTTCCCTGTCACTCAGACGGTAACGTATGTCCTCACCAAGTCCTTTTAGATAAATCCGTTCGCCCCATCTGCTCAGATGGTTCTCCACCCGGACAAAAGACAAAACCGCTTCTTTTTTATCCTTCGAGACTACCATATAGCAGTCATAACCTCTGCCATCTGACGGGGAAGCAATCCGAAAATAATCCCCCTCCCGGATCAGATCATTGCATCTATGATATAAGGCAACCTGTTCCTTTATCTTTTCCTTTTCTTCTCCGGAAAGCTTTGTTACATCCAGTTCATAGCCAAATGTGCCAAAAAGCGCCACCTGCCCTCTGGTATCAAACGGTGTTGTCCGCCCTGTCACATGATTGGGACAAGCACTTACATGGGCGCCGATCGTCGAGAGCGGGTATACCATCGCTGTCCCTCGCTGGATTTCCAACCGCTCAGCCGCATCCGTATCATCACTGCACCAGATCTGCGGGCTGTAATACAGCATCCCGGGATCAAACCGTCCTCCGCCTGCAGAACAATTTTCAAGAAGCAGCTCCGGAAAATCTTTTGTCAGCCTGTCCTGCATCTCATAAACCCCGAGTACGTACCTGTGATAAACCATCCCCTGCTCGTCATCTCTTGTCATATGTCCTGCTACATTCGTCAGACAGCGGTTCATATCCCATTTTATATAAACAGCTCCGGAAATCTCCACCACATGCTGGATGCGGCGGTATATCTCATCTCGTACCTCTTTTCTTCCGATATCCAAAACATACTGGTTTCTGTCCCGGCTCACCTCACGGTTCCGGTACTGCAAGATCCAGTCCGGATGCGTCCGGTAGAGTTCTGAATCCGGACTCACCATCTCTGGCTCCATCCAGAGACCAAATTTAAGCCCCCGCTCGCGCACTCCGTCCGCCAGTCGTTTAAGCCCGCCCGGCAGTTTTTCTTCATTGACAAACCAATCCCCGAGAGATGTGCTGTCATCATTCCGGCAGCCAAACCAGCCATCATCCATCACGAGCATTTCGATCCCAAGCTCCGCTGCTGTGTCGGCGATCTCCCACAATTTCTCCGTATCAAAATCAAAATACGTCGCTTCCCAGTTATTGATCAGCACCGGCCGCTTTTGATCCCGCCACACGCCGCGAAGCAGATGGCGCCGGTAAAAATCATGAAACCGCCTTGTCATGCCGCCAATTCCCGCCGGCGAATACACCATGACAGCCTCCGGCGCTGTAAAATGCTCTCCGTCCCGCAGTTTCCATGAAAAATGGTACGGATGGATTCCCATAACCGTCCGTATTCCTCCAAATTGGTTCCGCTCCACCTGCGCAAAGAAATTTCCCGAATAGACAAAATTGATCCCATAAGCCCGCCCGGCATCTTCGGTCGCAGTCTTTTCCACGATCGCCATAAATGGATTTTCCTGATGGGAACTCTCGCCTCTGACCGATGCGATGCTCTGACGTCCCTCACCGATCTCTCTCCGGTAACGATTGCGCTCTCGTCCCCATGCTCCGTGCAGGGTGATCAGGTCGAACTCCCCACCTTTAAAATCCAGACAGAGGGAAAACACCCGCCCAAGATGGCAGTCCTCCCCGGAATGGTTCGTCACAATCACATTCCTTGTAATGACATCCTCTTTTTCAAACACCGAATAATACAATCCGATCTCTAACCCGAGTTCCGGTTCCTGAATACGCAGTACCAATGTCTGGCAGTCCTCCCCCGCCGCATAGGAAGAAGGAAGCCCCTCTAACTCCGGTTTTCCATCTATGATCTCATAGCCTGTATAGAAAAATTCCAATGCTTCCTGTCCATGCCCGATATCCACCTCAAGACAATGCTCCCTGAAATCTCCATATCCCGGCATTCCATATTCCCAACAGAATGTATCCTCAAACCGGATCTTCCGTCCCTTATTTTTTGATGGTATGTATTCTTCCTCGCCTGTAACGAGCAGATCAAGAAGTGCCTCTGTCTCATCATCCGGCATACCGGGGCCGCTAAAATCAATCCGGTCTCCATAGTACATATGCCCCACGTATCCGTCTTCGGTAACTCCGGCAAGATAACTCGATCTTATTGTATCCAATTTGAAAATACGGTGTTTCTCGTTTACTGTTATCCCCACGGTATTCTCCCTTCCTCAAAATTCCTGATCAAAAAACTGCAAGTTATGAAAAAAGCCATGCACCTGTCATCAGATACATAGCTTGTACGTGGGTTAGAGGATTCGAACCCCCGACCTTTTGGTCCGTAGCCAAACGCTCTATCCAGCTGAGCTAAACCCACAAATATATGTTGGCGCCTGATACGCAAGATTTATGTTATCATAAACAAAAATATTTGTCAATATTTTTTGCATGTAAATTTTATTTTGGTTTGAATGCAGTTGCGTGGCTTCGCATACCGAGAAGGATCTTCTTTTCCATGCGGCTCACCTGAACTTGGCTGATCCCGAGACACTCCGCAACTTCCCGCTGCGTCCTATCCTCATAATAACGCATCCGGATCAATTTCTTTTCTTTTTCATCCAATAATTTCATCAGTTGTTCTACCATCATCCGGTTTAAAAGTTCCTCGTTCCAGTCGGATTTTTCCTGTATCTTTTCCTCTAGGGAAACCTCCCGTCCGTCAGAAAAACAGATTGGTTTGTTGATCGATTCCACCTCTGAATTTGCCTCGAGAGCAAGCACGATATCCTCTACCGCGATCTCCGTAGCGGCTGCAAGTTCCTCGATCGAAGGCTCTCTGTCCAACTCCTGCGACAATTTGTCCGCCGCGCGTTTTATTTTCCATCCGTTCTCCTTTATACTCCTGCTCACCTTCACCATCCCGTCATCCCGGAGAAAACGCTTGATTTCCCCACTGATCAACGGAACTGCATAAGTGGAAAATTTTACCTCAAATCCCATATCAAATTTGTCGACCGCTTTGATCAGACCGATTGCCCCGATCTGGCTCAGTTCTTCACTGTCATATCCGCGCCCCGCATATCGGCTTACGATGCTGTACACAAGTCCCATATTGTTCTGTATCACTTTGTCCCTTGCCAATTTATCCCCTGATCGTGCCTGTTTTATCAGTTCTATGGTTTCCATTGACCCGGCCCCTTCTATGAGATATTCATTGCACTATATATATTTTTTTTCATCCGGATGACTGTTCCCTCGCCCGGCTCCGACTCCACATGGAGTTCATCCATAAAAGCTTCCATAAAAGCAAATCCCATCCCGGATCTGTCCAGTTCCGGCTTTGACGTATAGAGCGGCTCCATCGCTTTGGCAATATCGCTGATCCCCTCGCCCTCATCTGATATTTCAAGATACAGTGTGTTTTCCTCGATCCTCGCATACACCTTTACCATCCCGCTCTGTTTTTCATATCCGTGTATAATGGCATTTGTGACCGCCTCCGACACCGCTGTCTTTACGTCCGCAAGTTCCTCAAGCGTCGGATCAAGCCTTGCCATAAAGGCACTCACCACGGTTCGGGCAAAACTTTCATTCTCGGAACTGCTGCTAAATTCCAGTTTCATTTCATTATATGTACTCATCGTCTCCTCCAATTCTGCATATCCATGCCTTTTTTGATATCTTTATTCAATTTTTTGTATCACCTTATACAATCCGGACATCGAAAATATCCTGTCAATTCCGGGGCTGATCCCTGTCACATACACCGTTCCCCCAAAATAATGCATCTTCCGGTGTCGTCCCATGACCATCCCGATTCCGGAACTATCCATAAAAGTCATTCCCGAAAAATCAAAGACGATATTCCTCACCGTCCCCTTTTCGATCAGGACGTCGGTCGTTTTACTGATCTGTCCTGCTGTGTGGTGGTCTAACTCCTCACTGATATGCAGGATGAGGTTTGCACCATTTCTCTCCAGCGAAAAATTTTCCATAGTTATCCTCCATTCCGGAGCGTTTATGCGCCCAATTTCCTAAAACCGTGTCAATGCAGACACAAAAAAAGAACTACCGAAGATACAAATTCTCATTTGTCATTCTTCCGTAGTCCTTTGATTTTTTCTTTCCTGTTTGTTACTGTGTCTGGATTCCAAGCTGACGCAGGCGGTTTCTCGCCTCGGCAGCTCTTGAGGTGGAATCATCCACTTCAATTACCTTTTCATAATACTCCTGTGCTTTTTTCTTCTTGCTTCTCTGGTGATAGACCCTTCCCATAAAATACAGCGCATCCTGATTTTCCTCTTCGATGGAAAGTACCTGTTTTAAAAGATTCTCGGCTTCGTCATACTGGCCGGAATTGAACTTGGCTCTTCCGTCTTCAAAAAGACGCTGCACATCCTGCGGGGTGATCTCCTTAGAAACCATTTTATACAGTTCCTTCGTCTCCTCCGAATCAAAATCACTTTCTTCATAAGAGCTGACAGTACTGGCAGCAAGAAGCCTGTCCCCATCATTATAATATTTCACCGCCAGAAGAAGCGCTTCATTTCTCTCTGTCTCGCTGGCGTCCTTTGTCTCATTTTCATCAAGCTTTTTCTGCAGTTCATCTGCTTTTTCCGTAAGGGAATCGTTCTCCTTTTGAAGAGAGGAAATCTGTGCCTCCTTCACGGAAAGCTCTTGGTTGCTTTCGGTGATATCCGCCGAATTATTTTCGATCTGATTTCCCTCTAAGGTCGGACGGATCAGAACAAAACTCACGATCAGACCGATCATGATACCGATAAATACATTGATGACCGGCATCCAGTGGCGTTTTTCCTCTTTATAAGACCCCACTGGCTGAACATTTGCCAGAGGATCTTTTTTTGACTGCTGCCGGTACGCTTTCACAGAATTTTCCCGGCTGCGCCCGCTATCATCACTGAACTTGTCCCCGATCTCCTGCATATACCGCAACGTCGTCGTATTGTTAAAATCGATCCGTCTCGCACGTTTCAGGCACTTCACAGCCTTTGCATAATCTTTTGTACGGATATACAAAAGCGCTAGCAGCTGATGGGCGCGGACAAATTTGGGATTCAGGCTGATGACCTTTTTCAACTGGATAACAGCAAGATCTTCATTGCCCCCCTTCGCCGCATTCAACGCCGAGTTGTATTTCTTGATCGTCTGGTTGACCGCATCCAGTGCTGTCTGGTTCTTCTGTATCACCCGGATGTAGGCCTCCGCCCTGTTTTGCTCCGGATTCAGGTGGCGGCTGAAAACCCATTCGCCCAAAGCCGCTACGGTCTCTCCCATCTCATTATAGATGAGTCCCAGAAGATTTCTGGCATTCATATTGTATTTATCAAATTGCAGACTCTTTTTCAGCACAAGGATCGCTCCCGAAAGATCACGTACTTTTGCCTTTTCAAGTCCCATATTATAATATGCGTTTGAAATCCGCTTCACATAATGTATGATTTCCAAATCCTGTCCACAAAATCTGCACACGCTGATCTCATCGCTTATTATCGCATCACATCTCGGACATCTCATTTACGTTCCTCCAACTATATTTCAACCCACTCTGGTCTCCTGTATCCCTTTTTATATCCCTTTTTTGTCATCTTCCGGTCACACTCCGGATTTGACCTCCGTGATCAGTTCCCGGATAATATCTGTCACATCTGTCATATTATAGTTATTGACCACGTCCTCGATCTGTTCTACATCGGGACTCGGCTCATATTTTTCGAGTTCTTCGTCAAAATTGATCATACTGTGCCTCCTTACCAAAAATCATCATTCAAACCTTTTCATATATCCTTTTATACTAAAATTGATTCCTGTCAAACTGACCTTGCTATCATCATACCTACTTTTATAGAAAAAAGCAAGGGGAAAAAAGGCTTTTTTCACAAAAGTCATCGCAATTTTTGACAAAACTAAAACTTTATGCTCCTTACGCTTTTGAGTTTCCGGTAAAAGGTCGATCGAGACCGGATTCCAAGACGCTTCATCGCTTGGACTTCCGTGATTTTTTTCGTACGGAACTGTTCGGAAACCCTGCGCAGTGTCAGTTCATCGATCACGATCGGTTTCCTTCCTCTGTATGCGCCGCGTTTCTTCGCCGCTGACACACCCTTTTCACGCTTTTTTATCTGCAAAAGCCTACTCCGGTAATACTGATGGCCGAGGATCGCCATCACACTGCTTCGGTTTCTCTCATCGATCACAATGCCCTCTTTCTCGAATACGATTTCAGCCCCCGCGCCAAGAAGTCCCAAAACTCTCTCTGTGTATACCGTTGGATTTTTTGAGACCGTATCATGGCTTTTTATCATCACCCGGTCGCCATACCGGAGCATCTCAGGAAGGATCGGTTCCTCTCCGTACCGATAACATCTTCTCCCCGCCCGGTATCTTTCGACCACAAGGTTATCATTCCCATAAAAAAGTCCGGTTCGTATGAGCCACTCAAACCGGTCATAATGCCCAAGTCCCACCGACTCCATCAATTCCTGAACGTCCTCCCTGTCCTCCGACGGACTTCTCTCCGTAATAAAGACCGGCTGGACATTGACCCGGTAATATACTTTCCGTCGCATTTTCATATCGATACCCGGAATCCCATAAAACACCCCCGCTTGGATTCCATCGATGATATCCCAATATGGCGTAAAAACATACTGATACTGTCCGTCTGCAAACGTCTGGTATTCGATCTTTGCCACACTGTATTTTTCCCCATATCTGCCAATCGCTTTGATCACTCCGGCATTTGTATACTCCGGCATTCCCAAAATCCGCTTCTCCATCTACATCGTCCTCTCAAAAGGTTCCAAAAGCAGTCTTTTGTATCTCTCTTCAATCATCGTAAGTATAAATTGCTTTTTTATGTCACTCAGTATGTCCATCGCCTGCACGAGAAGATCGAGCATGGCAAAATCCATTTTGCTTATGATCCTCCAAAGCGCCCTGTCGCATTCCCGGAACCGGTGGCTGGATATGATCTCCAAAAAAGAGCATTCGCGCCTGTCCATCCGGATCTGCGCCGCGCATGGTTCAAAAATCAGCTGCTCCATCTTTTCACTGGAATACAATATCTCCCGGCACTGTTCATCCGAAACGATCCCGGGAAACAGACAGGCGTCGTTATTAAATACCGGCGCCAGCTCATATCCCTCTTCTGTTTTGACAAATCCCCAGCTGTTCTCCCGCCTGTCCGGATTTCCAAGGAGTGCGTCGATGACAAACACATCCCAGAATGTATCCCACATCTCCCTCCGGTGTTCTGCCTCGCCCAGACTGCGAAAAAATTCCCCTTCGGTCTCACAAGCAGCAGGATGTCCTTTTTCACCTGTATCTGTCATCTGTTCGCGGACATCACAAAAGGGGATAAACACCTCCCCCTCTGCAACAAAATCCTTCATCAGCACGATCTCTTCTCCCCGGTACATCCCAAGCCACGTATCCTGCACCACACATCCAAGCAGTCCGAAAATACAGCTTCCGAGATATTCCGACACATGATTATGCATTTTTCCGTCTTTTGTATTTTTCCGAAATTTTATGATATAATCGTTCCCATTGATCCGGATTCCTTTTTTCCGCACACTGCCGCCATAATATTTGCAGCTCGGAGGATATCCGGAAAAATCCTCTAACACATCCTACTGAAGCTGCTCAAGTCTTGCCTTGACCTGCGCCATCATGCTCTGATATTTCTCCAGTTTTGCCCGCTCTTCCTCAATCTTCTTGGCAGGGGCTTTATTTACAAAATTTGGATTTCCAAGCATTCCCTCCGAACGCTTTAACTCTCCCATCAGCTTCTTCTCTTCCTTCTGAAGACGCTCGATCTCTTTGGACACATCCACAAGTTCTGCAAATGGCATATAAATCGTTCCCCGGTCAATGACAACCGATACCGCATCCTGCTCGATGCCCGACTTGTCACTCTGGATCACTACCTCACTCGCAAACCCAAGCGTCGCAAAAAATACTCGGTTTGTCTCGAAAATTTCCCTGACGCCGGAATCCTCTGTCACAACGATGACTTTTGCCTTCTTGCTCGGCGGCACGTTCATCTCCCCGCGCACATTCCGGATTCCTTTCACCGCTTCCTTGATGCGTTCCACCGCTTCCATATCGGCGGCAAAATCAGATACGCTGTCTCCTGTTTTTCCGTCTTTTGCATGAGTCGGCCACTCGGAAACCATGATAGATACTTCGTCATCCTCCATCAGAGTACAATAAATTTCCTCTGTAATAAATGGCATAAACGGATGCAGAAGTTTAAGGGCGTCGATCAGCACTGTTTTCAGTGTGTACAGCGCGGCCGCCTTTGTATCATCCTCTTTATTATAAAGACGCGGTTTCACCATCTCGATATACCAGTCGCAAAATTCTTCCCAGATAAAATCATAAATCTTTTGTACTGCGATCCCGAGATCAAATGTCTCCATCAAAGCAGTCACATCTCCCGCCAGTTTATGGCATTTGGCAAGAATCCATTTATCCGCCTGCAAAAGCTCCTTCTGGGAAACCTCCCGTCCGGAAAGTTCTTCATTCTGCGCAAAATTCATCATGATAAAACGCGATGCATTCCAGACCTTATTGGCAAAATTCCGGCTCGCCTCGACACGCTCCCAATAAAAACGCATGTCATTTCCCGGTGCATTTCCTGTAACTAATGTAAGCCTGAGCGCATCGGCACCGTATTTGTCGATCACCTCTAACGGATCGATCCCGTTTCCAAGGGATTTGCTCATCTTCCTTCCCTGCGAATCTCTCACAAGTCCGTGGATCAGTACCGTATCAAACGGAACCTGTCCGGTCTGCTCAATCCCGCTGAACATCATACGCATTACCCAGAACGGAATGATATCATATCCCGTCACAAGCGTACTCGTCGGATAAAAATATTTCATCTCTTCGGTCTCATCGGGCCAGCCGAGCGTGGAAAATGGCCAGAGTGCCGAACTAAACCATGTATCCAGTGTATCCGGATCCTGACGCATCTTCTTCCCACATTTTGGGCAGACTGCTTCGTTCTCTTTCGTAACTACCAATTCCCCGCAGTCGTCACAATAAAACGCCGGTATCTGATGTCCCCACCAGAGCTGTCTGGAAATACACCAGTCACGGATATTCTCCAGCCAGTGAAAATACGTTTTATTGAAATGTTCCGGCACAAATTTTGTCTCGCCATTTTTTACTGCGTCGATCGCCGGGCCGGCAAGCGGTTTCATCTTTACAAACCACTGCTTGCTTACTTTCGGTTCTACGGTCGTCCCGCAGCGGTAACAGGTGCCTACGTTGTGATCGTGGTCTTCTACCTTCACGAGTACGCCCTCTGCCTCCAGATCTTTCACAATAGCCTCTCTCGCCTCGTAGCGATCCATCCCCGCATACTTTTCATAGTCCTCCACGATCTTTGCATCATCCGTCATCACATTGATGACCGGAAGATCATGACGCAGTCCCACTTCAAAATCGTTCGGGTCATGTGCCGGCGTGATCTTTACGACACCTGTCCCAAACTCCATATCCACATAATCGTCTTCGATCAGCGGAATCTCCCTGTGTACGAGCGGAAGCACAAGCTTCTTCCCCACAAGGTCTTTATATCTCTCATCGTTTGGATTCACCGCAACAGCAGTATCACCAAGAAGCGTCTCTGGACGTGTCGTCGCAAGATTGATATAACCGCTTCCATCCGCAAACGGATAACGCAAATGCCAAAAATGCCCCTTCTGATCTTCGTACTCCACCTCGGCGTCCGAAATCGACGTCAGACAGTGCGGACACCAGTTGATGATCCTCTCGCCACGGTAGATCAGGCCCTTATCATAGAGTTTGACAAACACCTCTTTGACTGCTTTATTGCATCCCTCATCCATCGTGAAACGCTCTCTGTCCCAATCGCAGGAAGACCCCATTTTCTTTAACTGAGATACGATGCGGCCGCCATACTGTTTTTTCCAGTCCCATGCCCGCTCAAGAAATTTTTCTCGTCCGATCTCTTCTTTGGTGACGCCTTCTTCCCGCATCGCCTCAACGATCTTTGCCTCTGTAGCGATCGAGGCATGATCCGTCCCCGGAAGCCAGAGCGTCTCAAATCCCTGCATCCTCTTAAAACGGATGATGATATCCTGTAATGTATTGTCCAGTGCATGTCCCATATGGAGCTGCCCTGTGATATTGGGCGGCGGAATTACGATCGTGTATGGTTTTTTGTCGGGATTTACCTCAGCATGAAAATATTTTTTGCTGACCCATTTTGTATAAAGACGCTCCTCGATGTCCTTTGGGTTATAATTCTTTTCCAGTTCTTTCTTCATCTCTTCCTCCATTTTCCTCTAAAACTATAAATGAGCTTCGGACTGGTATCAGACCGAAGCTCCGTTCTTCGTCAAAGCATTTTTATTGTTCTTCATTATCATAGATAATTTTTCCCCATCTGTCAAGAGGGGATTCCAAATAAACACGGAAATCAATTTTGAGTGACTACTGTTCAAAATTGATTTCCGTGTGTCGACTTAAAGCGTAAACTTCTTCATCAACGTCTCCATCGCCGCTATGTTATCCACACTCTGTCTCACCATCTCGCCCGCATGAAGCGTCGAATCCACAAGCTCATTTGTCTTGTCTGCAATATCCGATACGCCGGACGCCGAATCATTGACAGCCTGCCCGATCACATTCAGGGATTGGGTGATCTCATCCATTGCCGCTGAAAGGCTAGTCACGGAATCATGGATCGTCTGCATAAACTCTTCAAACGCATTAGCGTCTTCGTTGTACGCACTGCCTACCTCGCTAAATTCCCGATAATCCTTTAATACCGTATTCTCCAAAAATTCCGTCGAGGTTGCGATACAGGACTGCATGTTCTTTACCGCTACTTCTACTTCATATACCATTTTCTTAATATCATCCGCAGAAACCTGCGTCTGGCCAGCCAATGCCCCAATCTCCGAAGCCACGACTGCAAATCCCTTTCCTGCCTCTCCGGCTCTCGCCGCCTCGATCGAAGCATTCAGTGCCAGAAGGTTTGTCTGGGAGGAAATATCGCTGATCGCCTGAATCAGTTCATGAATCTTAGATACCGCCTCTGCCTGATGAAGAGCGGCATCGGAATTTTCCCTCAGCTCAGCATACATTTTACGCGTCCGCGCATCTGCACCTTCAGTATACTCTCTCAGCTCTCCGGCACGGGTCTTTACCTCACCGGATACCTGATATCCCTTTTCCGATATCTCATTGATACGTTTTACATTGTCATTCACGCTTTCCACATTTTGGTGGATCACTTCCATCGTAGAAGCAGATTCTTCCATTCCGGCTGACATTTCCTCCATCGTGGCAGAGTTGTTCTGGCAAAGCTCTCCGGCACTTTTCATCACCTCTTCTAAAGAGCGCACACTTTCATTTACTACGTCACAGGAATTATGGATCTGTTTGGTCATGCTTCCCAATTCACTACCCATGACCACTACTTCTTTGGACATCTTTCCGATTTCATCCTGACGCTTGGCTAGTTTTTCCGTCCGCGCATCCCTCTGAAGATCCAGTTTAGCAATTTTCCCGATGATCTCTGTTATATTTTTGATTGGCCCGGCGATCCTTCCGCTGATAACCCAGCCTACGACACCGGATACTAACAGACCGCAGATCAAAAAGATGATCATAAGCTTCAAAAGTCCCGAAGATTTTCCGCTGATATCCTGATCGGTCGCTGTAAGTATGTACTTCATCCCATTTCGGAGTGTCTGGTATGCCATCTGCTTGTTCGTTCCCATATATTCATACGCGGCTACCTGATCTTCTTTTCCGCTGTCCGCCACGACTGCCTCCGCTCCGGAAGCCTTTTCTGACAGGCTGTCACCCAACTCATAATCCTTGTGAAATACAATATTATGGTCGGTATCGATCAGGAACGAATAGCCATTGTCATAGATTGTCCCTTCTTCGATCAGCCCCTCGATCGTAGAAAGGCTGATATCCATTCCGATGATTCCCACCGAGACATCGTCAATATAAACTGGAATCACATAAGAAATCATCGTCACATTGATATTCTGGTTCAGGTAAGGATTCATCCATGTCGGCTTTTTATTCTCAACCGGAATGTAGTACCACCCTACATGCTCCAAATCGTCCTTTTCATACATACTGAAATCCGTAGGCTCGATACTTTCAAAACCGTCATCTGTGGAATTTCTCGTATAAAAAATACCCGAAGTCGGCGATGTAAAATCCGGATTATAACGCACATACGCAGTCAGCGCACCGTCTGTCTTCTCTGCAAATTTGAGAACTGTTCCCTCGATCTTTTCCGTGTACTCCTCCACATAGGAAGAATCTGTTTGAAATTTATCAAAATCTGTCAGCTCACTGACCGCAATCTCCGTCAAGGTATCTACGGACTGCTCGATTTTCGATAAAATCCCATCCAGTTCCGTTTTCTTTTCCTCCGACGTCGCAAGCATCAGCATCTTAGAATCATCATCTGCCATATCTCCGGAATAAAAATAACTCAATATCCCCAAACTCAGTCCCGTGATGAGCGAGCAGATCGTTGCGATCGTTGCAATCCTCTTTCTTATCGTAAACACTTAAAAACCATCCCCTTCTGTATAAATTATACTGCTGGCACGATGCGCCACCGTGCTATCATTAGAATACCATTTTTTTGCCCTTATTACAAGTCTGTTCCGTCACTAAAACAACCTTTCTTTCCACTCATATCCGGCAACGCATATTTTTTGGTCTCTGGAATCTTGTCACGCCATCCAAGAAAATACGCCGTGATCCGGCTGATCTCATTTTTGATCCCATATTTCAACTGCTTTCCGCTCATCGTATAAGTTGAGTACATGATATCATTTGGAAATTTTTTCTCCACATATTTCACAAACGATGACAAAATCCCATCCGGCAATGACTTTTCATACAAATCCCTTGCGCCAAAAAGATGGAGGATCTCATGAGCGTAGGTGGAAGCCCCTTCCGGTTTCTTTTCATATTTGGAAAACAGGGTACAGCACTCATAAAAATATTTTGTTTCGTCCTGTATATAATGTACCATCGTAGAACTGAGTCCCGATTTATTTACATGAAAAAGAAAACCAATGCTGTCCGTGCCATATTTCTGGCGGATCGCGGCCACATCGATCTCTTCCTCGATAAATTTTTTCATCTCTTTATACAATTTCATCTGGCTCTTATTGCTGTCCTTTATCTTCCACTTTGTCTGATAATGATAGCAGATTTCTTTCTCTTTTTTCCGGTCTGCAACGATCGTCACATCTTTTCCATATTTTTTCGCCTGTTTTTTAATATAGCGGACAGCGGACATTACTTTTTTTGATGCTTCGTTTTTATCCTTTTCACTCCAACGAGTTTGGGAATCCGCAATGTAAATACTGACCAAAACCGATTTTCCCTCAAGAACCCCGGCACTCCCTGTCGGATTCTGTTTCCACTCCTCAACCGGAGAAACCTCAGCCGCCCCCAAGACCGGTTCGTTCTTACACAGACTGAGTACCATTCCAAAAAGAAAAACAAGCAAAAATGCCCATCTTTTTCTTTGCATCACACATCCCCCTTCCCTTTTATATTAACATGAGGACGGTTTTTGGACAATATGTATTTTTAGGGAATTGTGAGGGATTTGTTTTTGGGGGCAGCGGTTTCTTAAGACTAATAACCCTCGCACAGAAGCCCAATATTTTTCGCTTCGAACCCGCTTTCGCTAGATAAACACGTAGCGGTACTAAAGGCTGCAAGGTGCGCTTTTCGCACCTCGTGCAAAAAACGCACCTTATACGCAGCCTAAGAACCGACGGTTTATAAGGCCCTCATCTTAAAATATTGGGCTTCTGTGCGAGGGTTGATTTGCTTTCTCGGTAAACAAATTAGTGAAATGCGTAAGATTGTTACAATACACTTTTTCCATGCTAAGATAAGCTTTTAAGCAGCCTATATAAAAGCTGATATAACTGCTGTGCCTCCTGCGGTTCCAAATTGACACAGGCTCCTAATTGCTCTGGTATCAAGACAGCCTGCTCTTTTAATTTCTCCCCCGCCTGCGTAAGTGAAACAAGCAGACTACGTTCATCCTCTTTCGAGCGTTCCCTTACCACATACTTTTTCTCCTCTAGTTTCTTCAACACAGGGGTAAGCGTACCGGAATCCAAATAAAGAAATTCGCCGAGTTCCTTAACCGTCACCTCTTTTTTCTCCCACATGACCATCATTGCAATATACTGGGTATATGTCAAATCCAGTTTGTCAAGATATGGTTTATACCTTCTTATCACTTCTTTCGAGCAGGCATAAAGCGGAAAACATAACTGGTTTTCTAGCTTCAAACAATCGTATTTATTTTTTTGCATAATAATCTCCATTTCTGAGCGATTTTTCACAGTGTCACAACTCCTCTGTCACTGTCATGCGATGTAATCGATCATATTTTTTGTGCATTCCCTGACCTTGTATAATACCTTAATGCAACATTTATAACAGCCTCCAATTCTTATAATAATTCTGCGATTTTTTCTTCCACTTCCTGCATATCTGCTGTTGGTTCAAAACGCTCCACTACATTTCCATCTCGGTCAATCAAAAATTTTGTAAAATTCCATTTAATATCACTGCTCTGTGCATAACTTGGATTGGTTCTTCCCAATGCACTTTCTAACATCGGTGTCAATGGGTGTTCCGCATCAAAACCCGCAAACCCCTTTTGTGATTTCAGATAAGTATAAAGTGGACACTCGTTCTCTCCATTTACTTCAATTTTAGAAAAAATCGGAAATGTAATACCAAATCGGGAATCACAAAATCTCACAATTTCTTCATTCGTTCCGGGTGCCTGATGTCCAAACTGATTACAGGGAAAATCAAGAATAACCAATCCATCCTGCCCATATTTTTCGTAAATATCCTGTAAATCATCATACTGCGGCGTAAATCCACACTCCGTTGCAGAATTGATAATTAAAATCACTTTTCCGGCATAATCTTTTAAAGAAGTTTCCACGCCATACGCATCTTCTACGTTAAAATCATAAATGTTCATCCTGTCATCCTCCTTAAAATACTATAATAATTCCTTTATCTGTTCCTCTAGTTTTTCCGGTGTCACAGTCGGGGCAAAACGTGCAATCACATTTCCCTCTCTGTCAACAAGAAACTTAGTGAAATTCCATTTGATCTGATTCCCCATTACCCCTTTCTTTTGCGACTTCAGGAAAGTATACAAAGGTTCTTCACTTTTCCCATTTACCTTGATTTTCTTAAACTGCGGAAATGTCACACCATAACGTAACTGACAGAAATCCGTAATTTCCTCATCACTGCCGGGTGCCTGATGCCCAAACTGGTTACAGGGAAAATCTAAGATTTCCACCCCCTCGGACTGGTACTTCTCATATAAATCCTGCAATCCATCATACTGCGGCGTAAATCCACAGCCTGTTGCCGTATTGACAATTAGAAGAATCTTACCCCGATACCTCTCAAGAGTAACATTATCACCGTTCTTGGCTTTTACAGCGTAATCATAAATACCCATATTCTTTTCTCCTCTCTTTTTTGATTGTTCTAAATTTAATTGTACGCAATTTATTTTGTTTTGTCAACTACAAATTCATTTTTGTAAAAATTCTTGACAGATTCCCTTGTGTTCCTGCAATCAAATACGCAGATGATTTGCTCATGCTGGCTGTGGCAATCAGGCAAACAATATGCTATACTGAAATGTGTAACGAAGAAGCAAATCCTGATTTTTATAGGGAGGGTTCAATGACGACAAAAAAAATCATTACAACACTTTTTAGTTTCTTGATAATGCTTTCTGTATTTACTTTAGCAAGTTGCGAAAATAATGATAAAATAATTGGAGAAGTCTATGGTTCTGAGCATGAATATATTAGAATCGGCGAAGATACATATACCGTATGCGAAAATCCGGGAGTAACAAAGAGTGAACACAATAAAAAGTTAGGTAAAGTAGAATTTAAGGACAAATCTATCGATCCTATTATTGTATGGAGTATCGATGGATTTGATGAGTACATATATACTCTATGGGTATATGACGGTGCATACTACAAAAAGGACGATAAATATTGGAGAGACAGACAGTAAACCAACTCTCACACAGAAGCACGAATATTTTCGATGAGAACCTTATAAACCGTCGGTACTTAGGCTGCGTATAAGGTGTGCTTTTGCACAAAGTGCAAAATGGCACCTTGCAGCCTTAGTACCGCTACGTGTTTATCTAGCAAAAGCGGGTTCGAAGCGAAAAATATTCGTGCTTCTGTGTAAAGTTTATCTGCCTCACTAAAAATACGATCACGCCAGTGCCGCTGTCACGATCGCCATCGAATACACCTCACTCGCATTACAGCCGCGGGAAAGGTCATTGATCGGTGCATTAAGTCCAAGAAGAATCGGGCCATATGCCTCAAAGTTACCGAGGCGCTGTGCGATCTTGTATCCGATATTGCCGGCATTGATATCCGGGAAAATGAATGTATTGGCATTTCCTGCCACTTCGGAATCCGGGCATTTGGTTCGCGCCACACGCGGAGAAACTGCCGCATCAAACTGGAGTTCTCCCTCGATTGGAAGATCCGGCGCCACCTTCTTCGTCTTTTCTGCTGCATTTCTCATCTTGTCCACATCCTCACCGGCCCCGGAACCATGTGTAGAATAACTGAGGAAAGCAAGTTTCGGATCTACACCAAAAATCTTTGCACACTCTGCTGTCTCAAGGGCGATTTCCACCAACTCGTCCTCATTTGGATGAATGTTGATCGCACAGTCCCCCATCGCAAGCACTGTATTTCCACCGGTAGCCGATGCACGAACCAGTATAAAACACGACGATACGATTTTGCTGTTCGGTTTTGTCTTGATGATCTGCAATGCCGGGCGGACGGTATCCGCTGTCGAATACGTGGCTCCGCCAAGAAGCGCATCTGCTTTTCCCATCTTCACAAGCATTGTACCAAAATAATTTGCTTGGGCTATGACGTCTCTTGCCTTCTCCGGCGTCATCCCTTTATCTTTACGGATCTCACAGAGGAGTTCCACCATCTCGTCTTTTTCTTCATAAGTAGCCGGGTCGATGATCTCGGCTCCGCGGATATTAAAACCACATTCCTCTGCCGCTTCCGCAATCTCTTCCGGATTTCCAACTAAGATCGGCGCCAAAAACGTACTGGCAAGAAGTCGTGAAGATGCCTCAAGAACACGCGGATCACTTCCTTCTGTAAACACAATCTTCTTTGGATTTTTTTTCAAAATACTGATTAACTGACCAAACATCGTTTATTGCCTCCTGCATTATATAATTATGATGTCGGGGCAAGCAATACGCTGCCCCTGACTGCATCCCACTATATCTATCATAACAATTTTTCCACAAAAAACAAGTACAAATTTGCCTGCGGCAATAATTATTTCTGATCTTTCGAGAATCTGCCTGCTATTCCTTACTCCTCAGTCCCTTAATGGCATTTGTCAGCTTGATCGGATTTCCATAACGGAGCGTAGAATTTCGGAAAATCTTTGCCCCGGCAAATCCCATGCCGATCACGGACGCATAGAGGATGACCGCCGATATCACAACCTCCCACACAGCGACACTCCCCATAGCGATCCGGATAAACATAGCGCTGTAAGAGCTGACCGGAAGATAGGACAGAACCTTGATCACGATGCCATCCGGCTCCTGCATCTGAAACAGCACAAGAAAATAAATGACCATAACGAGCATCTGCGCTGTCCCAGCACTTTTATTGAGATCTTCGACTTTCGACACGAGTGCGCCAAGCGTTCCATACATAAACGCATAGATCAAAAATCCACCCAGACCAAACACCGCAAATGTCACTAAAACATCCGTCGGTATATCAAAAATAATGTCAAGCATCCCGCCCAGACTGTCTTTATTCATTTTATAGCCCCCGAGCAGGCTCGCGAAAATGAGGCCGATCTGAAACAGGATCGCTGTCGCCCCGGCAAAAACTTTTCCAAATAAAAGACTTGCCGGTGATGTACTCGTCACCAGAACTTCCACTGTACGGTTGCTCTTTTCATTTGCCACACCGGTAGCGATCATCATTCCATACATGACTATGATCATGAAAATAAGGATTACAAGAATATAACTGTACCAGTAATTATTTTCCGAATCTTTTCCGAGGACGTTTTCATTACATACAATATGCTCCTGATCAAGCCGGAGCATTTCTTCATAATCCAGATTATGCTCCTCACAATACGCCATTTTTGCCGAAGTACTCATGATATCGCTGAATATTTCCGAGGCGGAGTCATAAATGGACTTATTCAATACATAATAATCAAATCCTTCCAATGACGTCACTGCAAATCCCACTGCCGCCTTTTCGGATTCGACCGCCTCCTTTACCTTTTCCCCGCTGTCCATCCTCTGGATCTCTGTCTTTCCATAGGACTGGATCATCTCATCTTGAATCATTCCTGTCGCATCATAAATCGCAATCGTCTCTGCAATCTGGCTGTCACTCCCATCCCCCTCGGAATCCTCTCCGGAAAAATCCGATATGATCCCGGGGATACTGAGCGCTACGACCGCCACGACACAGATCAGGATCGTAGACAGCATATAAGATTTACTTTTAAAATAATTCCCAAGTTCAAAGCAATATACATTCCACAAATTTTTCATATCAGTTCTGCCCCCCTTCTTCCTCTTCTGATTCCGGTACTTCGTCTCCCACACAGGACACAAAAATATCGTTCAGCGAAGGCTCATACGAACCATATTTATCAATCTCAATCGTTTCCTCCCGCAACCGCTCAAATAATTTCCACTGATCGACGCCATCCTTCAGGCGGACAATGACATGGCGCTTATCATTTCCCTCTACCTCAAGTACATCGGACAATTTCTCCAGACAGCACTGCTGCAGTTCCTCCAATGACAGATTCAGGGCAGACAGGATTTTTCTTCCCTTCCCATACTCTTCTTTTATATCATCCAGACTTCCCGACAAAACCACCTCGCCCTGATTGATGATCGCAATATCCTCACAAAATTCTTCAACATAGCTCATCTGATGACTGGAGAAAATCACAATTTTTCCGTTCTGAATCAATTCACTGATAACGTCTTTTAAAATCTGGGAATTAACAGGATCCAGACCTGAAAATGGCTCGTCCAAAACAACGATATCCGGATCGCACACAAGCGTTGCCGCCAGTTGGACTTTCTGCTGATTTCCCTTCGACAGCGTATCCATCTTGCGTTTTTCGTACTCCGTCACCTTTAAGCGGCTCAGCCATTTCTTAGAATTTCGCACAGCCTTTGCTTTATCAAACCCTCTCAGCTTTGCAAAATAAACCATCTGCTCAAGAACCGTTTTCTTCGGATACATTCCCCTCTCTTCGGGAAGATACCCCACCTGATTTTTCGACGGTTCAAAAGGCTTTCCGTCTAACAGCACTTCCCCCTCATTTGCATGAAAAATATCCATGATAATGCGGATCGATGTGGTCTTCCCCGCTCCGTTCCTGCCGAGCAGACCAAGCGCCCTTCCACTTTCTACCGTAAAATCCACGCCCTTTAGCACTTCTTTTCCGTTAAAACTCTTGTGGATGTTTTTTAATTCCAGTTTCATCTTTTTCCCCTTCCTGACGCTTCCTCCCTGCCGGACGCTTTAAAGATCGTAACATCTTCTTGTCCTCTTTACTCACACGGTAGGACTCCGTCATTTTCTGTATACTCTTATTATAAGTAAAATCATCCAGATTGCAAGAAGCAAGAAAGCGTAATGTCTCATTTCTAAATTTAATGAAACAAATGGAAATCCCCCAAGCCACCGCCATTTTCACATAATACCCATCGTGTCGTATCCCATCATATATTTTTAGGACAGTGTTACTATATTCCTCTGTCATATAGTACTGCATGAGTATGACCACCGCAAACCTCACTTCATACTCCTGATCCGAAGAAAGATATGGCTGCAAAAATTCAAACATCCTCTCCCGGTTCCTCTTCACATCTTTCAAATCCCCGCAGACGATATCACACACCGCCCAATTGTCGATGTGGGGAATAAATTTCCCCACATAAGACAATTTCTCCTCAAAGTCACATTTGGCAAGAGCTGTCACCATGCCGCAGAGCATATTCATCTCATAAATCCCGGAATCCTCTGTCATTTCCACAAAGCCCCGCCAGTCCTCCTTGATGAGCTTTCTGGCAAGCTTCCTAAGAGCCGGAACCCGCACCCCGTAAAAGACCGTATCCACGCCGGGGATGAGTTTCCCATGAAACTGCCGGTATGTTTCGTCCGCTAGCTCACGCAAGGAATCATCTACTCTTTTCAAATCCTCTTCTGTAAATGCCATTTATCTGCTCCTTTCTCAAGCACTAACCCTAATCCAATTCCACAGCCCCCGTATAGAGCTGATAATACCTCCCCTTCATATCAAGAAGTTGTTTATGCGTACCGCGCTCGATGATCTCTCCCTGCTCCAAAACCATGATACAATCGGCATTGCGCACCGTAGACAGGCGGTGGGCGATGACAAATGTAGTTCTGTTTTTCATCAGGCGTTCCATCCCGTGGTCGATGTGCATTTCCGTCCTTGTATCGACCGAACTGGTCGCCTCGTCAAGCACGAGGATCGGTGCCTTAGAAACCGCCGCCCGCGCAATATTCAAAAGCTGCCTCTGCCCTTGGCTCAGATTGATTCCATCCCCCTCGAGCATCGTATCGTAACCATCCTCCAGACGCATGATAAACGAATGGGCGCTGGCTGTTTTCGCCGCCTGCTCGATTTCTTCGTCGGTGGCATCCGGCCGGCCATATCTTATATTTTCACGGACAGTTCCCGTAAAAAGATGGGTGTCCTGAAGCACCATAGCGATATGCTCCCGCAGGCTCTTTCTCTCATAACTCTTGATATCCCGCCCATCGATCGTGATGCTTCCCTCCTGTATATCATAAAACCGGTTCAACAGGTTTGTGATCGTCGTCTTTCCGGCACCGGTCGAACCCACAAATGCCACCTTCTGGCCGGCATGGGCATAGAGGTCGATGTTCTTCAGTATCACTTTATCCGGATTGTAGCCAAATGTCACATTGTCCATGATGACCTCCCCTTTGACCTCTTCCATCAAAACAGCATCCGGGGCGTCCTCTTCCTCCGGTTTCTCATCCATTACCTTAAACACCCGTTCCGCACCGGCGAGTGCCGAGAAGATCGTATTGACCTGCATCGAGATTTCATTGATCGGCCGGCTGAACTGTCTGGAGTAATTGACAAACACACTCAAATCCCCGACCGAAAGTTTTCCGGCGATACTGAACAAGCCGCCCACACAGGCAGTAATGCTGTAGCTCACCTGACTGAGATTTCCCATAACCGGCCCCATGATCCCGCCAAAAAACTGCGCCTTGATCTGTTTACTTTTTAAATCATTATTTAACTCTGTAAATTCCTGAACCGCCTTTTCTTCATGGCAAAATACTTTTACCACTTTCTGGCCGGTCACAGTTTCCTCGATATATCCATTCAGCTTACCGAGCGCCGACTGCTGGGAGCGGTAGTACTTTGAACTCCGCATCGCGATAAATCCCCCCGCCTTGATCATGGCAGGCACTAAAAGGATCGTCAGCAGGGCAAGCCAGATATTCATGACGAACATGATCGTTACCGTGCCAAGTATGCTTAACGCTCCGGATATAAGCTGAATGATCGTATTATTGAGCATTTCGCCGATCGCATCCACGTCATTCGTGAACCGGCTCATGATATCTCCGGTCGCATTGGTGTCAAAATACCGCACCGGAAGCGTCTGGATATGGTCAAACAAATCCTTTCGCAGCGCTTTCAGCGACCGCTGTGATACCCCGATCATGATCCTCTGTTGGAGATACGTGGTGATCACGCCGAACAAAAAGACACAAAGCATCAAAAGAATCCCCATCAAAAGCGTCTGGATTCCATCGCTTACGACCGCCTCCACATCCGCGCCCGCCTCTTTCGTCTTTTTATAAGTCTCCGCAACCCCGTCAATGATCGGCGAAAGCAGATAGGAACCCGCCAGTGTCGTTGCGCTCGAAAAGACCGCACACAAAATGGCAACAATAACCTTTCCTTTATCTTCTCCCACATACGTTAAGAGACGCCGGATCGTTTCTCTGGTATTTTTCGGTTTTCCGCCCATCATTCCCTTTTGGCGACGTCCCGGGCCGCCTCCCGGGCCTCTCATCGGAGGGCCGCCCTGCGGTTTATTTCCCTGTCCACTCATGCCGACACCTCCTTTTCCTTATCTTTCTGGGAATAATAAATTTCCTGATATTCCTCACAATCCCGAATGAGTTCCTCATGCGTTCCCTGCCCGACGATCTCTCCTTCTTCCATGACAAGGATCCGGTCTGCGCTCTCGACAGAAGAAATCCGCTGGGCAATGATGAGTTTTGTCGTATCCTTAAGAGACGTCGAAAAACTTTTCCGGATTTCCGCCTCAGTCGCCGTATCCACCGCACTTGTACTGTCATCGAGAATAAGGATCTTCGGTTTTTTCAACAGCGCTCTCGCAATACAAAGACGCTGCTTCTGCCCGCCGGATACATTGACGCCGCCCTGCCCAAGCTCGGTCTCATATCCATCCGTAAATGATGTGATAAAGCCATCCGCCTGTGCGTACCGTGCCATCTCATAAATCTGTTCATCCTCTGCGTCCTCATCACCCCAACGCAGGTTATCCATGATCGTTCCCGAAAAAAGCGTATTTTTCTGGAGAACCATCGCCACGCCATCCCGCAGATGTTTCAGGGAATAATCTTTCACATCTACGCCGTCGACAAGCACCTGTCCCTCATCGGCATCATACAGCCTCGGGATCAACTGCACAAGCGAACTCTTTCCGGAACCGGTCGACCCGATGATACCGATCGTCTCCCCCGGATTTGCATGGAATGAAATATGTTTTAATACGTTATTCTTATGTTTTTTATAATACCGGAAACCAACATTCCGAAATTCGATTTCTCCTCGTTTTACAAACAATTCCTTCTGCTTCGCCTCATCATCATTTAAGTCAACTTTCGCAAGCAGTACTTCTTTAATACGCTTTGAAGACGCTAACGCCCTCGAACCCTGTATCATGATCATTCCAACCATCATAAGGGACATCAAAATCTGCACGATATACGTCGTAAAAGCAGTCAGATCCCCAACCGGCATATCTCCCACGATGATCTGTTTTCCGCCGAACCATACGACTGCCATCGTCGTTATATTCATCGCCAGTGTCATGATCGGCATCGTAAGGATTACGATCCGCAGGGCATTTAAACTTTTCTCCTGCAATTCGTCGTTTGCCTTGTCAAACGTCTGCTTTTCAAAATCATCACGCACAAAAGATTTTACAACCCGTACATTCGTGATATTTTCCTGAATACGCGAGTTCAGGGCGTCAATCCTCGTCTGCATGATATCAAACCGGGGAAACGCTGTTTTGATCACAAGCACGAGCGCTATGACTAAAAGCGGAATCACGATTCCAAGTATCACAGCAAGTCTGGCATTCATCATGATTGCCATGATCAGGCCTCCGATCAGCATACCCGGGGCGCGCAAAAGCATCCTAAGTCCCATCGAGATCACATTCTGCATGTTTGTGATATCATTTGTCAGTCTCGTCACAAGTGAACCTGTGGAAAATTTTTCGATATTTGCAAAAGAAAATTCCTGAACTTTTGTAAATACATCTTTTCGCAGGCTCGCCGCAAAACTCACCGATGCCTTCACCGCAAAATATGCCCCGAGCGTCCCGCCTGCCATCATACAAAGCGCAATGGCCACCATCATGACCCCTCTTGCGATCACATATCCGTTTCCGGCGCCGCCCTCGATCCCTTCGTTGATGATCATCGACATCAGCTTTGGCATAAGAACTTCACCGAGAACTTCCACGATCATAAAAATCGGGCCTAGGATAAATGCCGACAAATATGGTGTCACATATTTTTTATAAATACTCATACAAATTGTCACGTCCTTTCTCAATTTATTTCTGACAGATTGTCATAAATGCGTCTCAGGAATCTTCTCAGAGTCACCAGTTCTTCCTCCGAAAAGCCCTCCAACATCTGTTTTTCCAAATCTTCAATCCGTTTTCTGCTCTTTTTCACGACCTCTTCTCCCTTTGGCGTCAGTTTTACAAAGTTCGCCCGGGAATCTTTTTCTTTTACGCTTTTTTGTATATAACCATCCCGTTCCATCTTTTTGAGGGAAACCGTCACAGTCGCAGTCGATATACCGAGAGCATGAGCCAGTTCAGACTGTGATTCAAATTCATTCTCTGACAGTGTCATGAGCAGCCGATGCTGCGCCCGGTGGATTCCCGTCCCATTCAAAAATTTTTCCATTTTCCGCTGGTGCATCTGATCCACAAACATTATGATCTTTACAGGATTTGCTTTCCTGAAAAAATCTGTCTCATCCATATCCCAACATGTACCACATTTTCTTTTCATGACCAAAACCTCCTTTCCTGTCTGGATCTCGTCACAGATAATACTTTTCCCATATCATTAGTACATTAACCATTAGCAAATTAATTATTAACATACTAATGATATGATATGCTCCTATTGCGATTTTGTCAATCCTTTTTTACAAAACAAAAAGGTGCGGCTAAAAACCTCACCTATATATGAAACACTTTTTACAGAACGTTCACAATTTTTAGACCATTTGAACATCATTTATTCACATTTTCATCTTATACTTAGTTTATAAGTTAATGAAAACAACTTATAAACCACTTGATTTTAGGTAATTTTCTTATTTTTGATATTTTTTCATAAAACTCCTCTTTCAGATAAAGGACTGCAACAGCAGTCCTTTATCCTTTTACTATTTCTTAATGATCAGATAATTCTTTTCCCTCAATGCATTTTCGATCAAATCCAATGTCTCCTCCGAGTCCGCAGATACCGTATGATAATGATAGTCCGACGTGATATTTTTGAGCGGAGAGGATTTTCCACTCTTTATACCCCGGATAAATTCCGTCACATCCCGGACTGAGCGAATATTTAAATCGACTTGGACTCTGCCATATACTTTATGATTTACAAAATCATTTTCGACAATTCCGCCATAATAAACGATTGTATTTAGTTCATCCTCGGTCTGCTCGTCCGTGTTGCACATCTTAAATACACGGGTTGCTTTCCCGCCGGAAACGTTTCGCAGCAGATATCCTCTGTTTGTCGATATTATATCCATATGGGCAGCACGAAGTATCGCAACATCCTGAACGATCACCTGACGGCTGACATTAAATTCTCTTGCCAGTTTTGTGCCTGATACCGGCTCCCGGCTCCCGCGCAGTCTGTGCGCGATCGAATCCCGGCGTTCCTTACCGCTCATATCTACCATACCTTTCTGTAAAATAATTAAAAAACCTGCTTCACTCCTTGACCGGATGAAGATTCTTCAACGAGATATCAAGAATTGGTGCGGAATGGGTAAGCGCCCCGCTGGAAATATAATCCACGCCGATATGGATCAGCTCCTCGACATTTTCCCTCGTCACATTTCCCGAACACTCCGTCTCTGCCCTGCCATCTATGATCCGGATCGCCGCTCGCATCTGTTCCGGCGGCATATTATCTAACATAATGATGTCGGCACCCGCATCGACCGCTTCACGCACCATATCGAGATTCTCTACCTCGACTTCAATCTTCCTGACAAATGGCGCATACTCTTTTGCCATCCGGACTGCTTCCCCAACTCCGCCGGCTGCCCCGATGTGATTATCCTTTAAAAGAACACCGTCGGAAAGATTGTATCTGTGGTTGTAGCCGCCGCCAACCTTTACCGCATACTTTTCAAACACCCGCATATTCGGCGTTGTCTTTCTCGTGTCAAGCAGCTTTGTCTTTGATCCCTCGAAAAGCTTTGCGATCGAATTTGTATACGTGGCAATTCCGCTCATCCGCTGGAGATAATTGAGCGCCACCCTCTCACCGGAAAGCAGGACGCGGATATCCCCTGTCACAACTGCCATGAGCTGTCCGGCTGTCACTGCATCCCCGTCTTTACATCGAAAATCAATCTCCACCGCTTCGTCTAGAAGCTGAAAAACCCTTGCAAACACATCCAGCCCCGCAATGATCCCGTCTTGTTTGCATATGAGTTGCACTTCACCTTTTTGTGCATTCGGCATCACCGCATTTGTCGTGATGTCTTCACTTGTTATGTCCTCCTGTAATGCCTGTCGGATCAAATGATCTGCATTTAATTTCATCGTTATGTCATTCATTTTCTTTTTGTTCCTTTCTCTTGTTCCTCACCCGGTCGATTTCCTCTAAAACAAGCTCCTTATACCCTTCCCTTAACCGCTCCAGATCAGAGTACTTTTCGATATCTATTTTTGGCTCATGTGGAATATGCGTATAGGTTCTGGCGATCCTCTTTGCCGCCCTCTTGGCAAATACAAAACTTTCAAGCAGAGAATTGCTCGCCAGACGGTTCGCCCCATGAACTCCGTTACAGCTCGTCTCCCCAATCGCAAATAATTGTTTCATGGAAGTCTTGCTGTCTGAATCCACCCAGATCCCGCCCATAAAATAATGCTGCGCCGGCACGACCGGAATCGGCTCCTTTGTCACATCAAAGCCCTCCTCCAGACATCTTTTGTAAATATTTGGAAAATGCCCTTTGATCTCCTCCTCCGGGATCGGTGCGAGGCTGAGCCTCACGTAAGGCATCCCATCCTTTTCCATCTGTTCATACACTTTTTCCGTCAGGACATCCCGCGGCAGGAGTTCATCGACAAACCGCTCTCCATCTCGGTTCAAAAGGACTGCGCCCTCACCGCGCACGGATTCCGAGATCAGAAACCGTCTCCCCGGTTTTGTCGAATACAGCGTTGTGGGATGGATCTGGATATAATCAATATTTTCAAGTTCGATCCGGTGTTTGATCGCAACCGCAAGAGCATCTCCTGTCATATGGCTGAAATTCGTAGAGTGTTCATACAGACCACCCAACCCCCCGGAAGCAAGCACCGTATAATCCGCCCGAAGCAGGGAAATCTGTTTATCCTGATCTGCCACCACCGCACCAAAGCATATATTTTCTTCTACGATCAGATCCACCATCGTAGTGTGTTCATAAATGGTGACATTTTTCAGTTTTTTTACTGCTGCAAGAAGCTTTTCGGTTATTTCCTTTCCGGTAATATCCTCATGAAACAAAATGCGCGGCGTGGAATGCCCGCCCTCTCTCGTAAAGATCAGGGAACCGTGGTCATTTTCAAAATCCACACCGTACAAGATCAGGTCATCGATCACCTTTCGAGAGGAACGGATCATGATATCAACGGACTCCTTGCGGTTTTCATAATGCCCCGCCTTCATTGTATCCTCAAAATAACTGTCATAATCTTCTTCTGATTTGAGGACGCAGATTCCTCCCTGAGCCAGATACGAGTCGCTGTTTTCCATGTCGTCCTTTGTAATGATCACTATTTTTTTATCTCTGGGAAGGTTGAGGGCGCAAAACAACCCCGCGGCACCGCTCCCAACGATCAATATGTCTGTCTTCTTTTTCATACTCTACCCTTTACTATTTATCTGCCAAGCTCCAGCATATTTGTTAAAGGTTTATTCGCCTGAAATCTCAGTTCATCACTGACAAATACTTCATTGCTTCCCTTCTCGAGAACATCGGCCACCTTTTCCAATGTGATCTTTTTCATATCAGAGCAAATCTGCTCCTTCATAACCGGATAAAAGGCTTTATCCGGATTGTTTTTTACCAACTCATAAAATACCCCTGTTTCGGTACAGATGATAAACTCTTTTTTATTGCTTTTTCCCGCATAGTCAATGATTCCTGATGTACTGCCGATATAATCGGAACGGTCAAGGATTTCTTTGGTACATTCGGGATGTGAGAGAACCTCTGCCTCTGGGTGGGCAAGTTTTGCCGCCTCGAGTCCCGCCACCGTCATCTGTGCATGCACCGGACAATACCCGTCATTTAGCATGATGTTTTTTTCCGGAACCTGCTCCGCCACATATCTCCCTAGATTTTCATCCGGGATAAAGAAAATGTTCTGATTCGGAAGCGCTTTTACGATCTTCACCGCATTTGACGACGTCACACACACATCCGACATTTTTTTCAGTTCTGCGGTAGAATTGATATAACATACAACAGCAAGATCGTCATATTTCTCTTTCATGGCACGGATCCGTTCCTCCTCTGCCATATGTGCCATCGGGCAATCCGCTGTGGCGTCCGGCATCAGTACCGTCTTTTCCGGACTGAGAATCTTGGCACTCTCTCCCATAAAAGAAACACCACAAAAAACGATCGTCCGGGCATCTGATCTTGCGGCGATCTGACTCAGATAAAAAGAATCTCCCACATAATCTGCTATTTCCTGTACCTCGTCACTGACATAATAATGTGCCAGAATCACTGCATTTTTTTCTTCCTTCAAACGGTCAATCTTATTCTTGAGTTCGTTCACAATTCTCCTCGTTTCTGCGCATTTTTCCGGCGCATATGATAATCCGGCAGACAAACCGCCAGTTTTGTTATGTCATATCTTAACACAAAACTTTACAACTGACAAGACAGAAACGAGGAAAATCTCATTTCCATAAAAATACAATTACTTATATTCTTTCTTTGCTGTCTCCAGTATACTGTCAAAACAGGGCTTTTTCTCGAAATCACCGTGGAACAAAAGCGGATAACTGGTCTCCCCACGAAAACCACTGAGCCACGAATCTTCATCCAAAACGCCCCAGAATGTCACATTGGTCACATTTGCCTTGCCCGTCCGGTCTGCCTCCAGTATCGCCTCAAAAAATTCACGGTAGCGCTCTGCCTGTTTTTCCAGTCCTTCCTCCGAATTGTCGGTATTGTGCATATCAATCTCGGTAAGATGGATCTCAAGCCCATCGATCTCACCGTATTTTTCAAGGGCATCTGCGATCATGTCAGCGGACGGATAGTCCATATCCCAATGGCTCTGCATTCCCATGCCATCCACAAGACCTTTCTCACGCAGCTCCTTCAAAAGCACCACGATCAGTTCCCGCTTCATCGGCGTATATTCGTTGTAGTCATTGAAAAATAATTTCACCTCCGGATCTGCATATTTCCTTGCAAATGTAAACGCATCCGTGATATAACTCTCATCGCCATATATCTGATACCAACTGCTCTCCGTGCGATAGCCGCCATCATCTCCCATACCCTCGTTGACAACATCCCACGTCTCGATCACGCCGGGATAATTCTCCTGACAATACGTAAGCACTTTCTTGATATACGTTTCCATTCTCTGCCTCATCGTCTTCTTGTCAACAAGACCATTTGCCGGTTCATAGTCTTTTGCAAAAAACCAATCCGGCGTCTGGCTGTGCCACACAAGACAGTGTCCCCGCAGTTTGAGTCCCTTTTCTTTTACCGTCTGCAAGATCACATCCAGTTCTTTTGTGCGGATTTCCGGCATCCCGTCCTTACTCTTCTCCGTCGCCTCCCGGTCAAGAAGGTTCTCCGGTTTCAGTTCGTTTCCCATTGTGACCCGGTTAAAATTCTCACTGACAAACTCCATCTCTTTCTCATTCCGGAGTGTTGCCATCAGGATCGAAGCTCCCACGGTAAAATCATTTTGAAAGGCATCTTTTAGGACAGTCGCATTTTTTACTTCCTCTGTCACCTGACTTCCGTCTGTCTGCTGACCGTCCCCATCCTGTTCTTCCACTGCTGAGGGTGACGCTGTCGCAGAATCCCCGCCCTGCTTTCCACAGCCAGATACGAGAACCACCGCCAGAGCCATAACAGTACCCAACAACCATATCTTTTTTGATTTCATAACAAATCCTCCATTCTTTGATTTCTTCATATTTTATTATATTATGCGGTGAAAGTCAAAGGGGCTGTCATCCCGACAACCCCTTTAAAAATATGAACCTTCTTTATATATGTGTACTATCATTCTGTCTTATGTAATAGAGCCAATTACTACACCATTGGCGTCATAAAACGATTCTTCTCTTCCTCTGTTAAACAGATTGGCTCAACTCCCTTTTCCCTTGCATACCTTACCAAGCCTCTCATATCCAACTTAACTTTCGGCAACTGGCTCGGCATGATTGGCCCCGGCGTTTTTCCGAGACTTTCTTTATATTTCTTCATCTGTCCATTCATAATCATACACCTCCACCAAT
>JAMPFC010000040.1 GCA_023664685.1 Roseburia sp.
AGAAAAAAAGGCGACACAAGTATTAAAGTAGACGGAAGAATTTATTATGCGTCACATATTTTGTGCGCACAGGGGGAGGATTATGGAATTTAAAGAGGAATACCGGGAAAAGAAGCGTAGTTTATTTTTTGGCCTGCCGCTTTCTTTTACGACTTATACGGTGACGGAGCGGAAGATCAATATTAAAAAAGGGTTCCTTCGCACCGTGGAGGATGATACGCTGATGTATAAAGTACAGGATGTGAAACTGATCCGGAGCCTGATCGAGAGGATATTCGGACTCGGCACGGTCGTCTGTTATTCCAGTGATATCACAGATGCCAAACTGATGCTTACACATATACGAAATTCTTCTGAGGTGAAAGAATATATTCTGCAGACTTCGGAGACCGAGCGGAGAAAGATGAGGACAGTCCATACAATGGGACTGGATGCTTCCGAGTATTCGGACTATGAAGATCTGGATGATCTGCAATAATTATCATAAAAGGAGGAGATTAAATTGTCAGCTGAAATACCAAATGATACAGGAATATTATTGGAAAGCGGAACAAATGAACTTGAATTGCTTGAATTTATCGTGGGGGGAGAGCATTATGGAATCAATGTAGCCAAGATTCGGGAACTTTGCCCATATCAGAGGCCTACGCCAGTCCCGAATGCCCATGAGTATATTGAGGGGATTTTTATGCCGAGGGATATGCTGATCACGGTCGTTAATCTGGCGGCGGCGCTCGGAATGCCACCTGCATCGACGGATACGTCGAGTGATATGTACATAATTACAAACTTCAACAGACTCCATACGGCGTTTCATGTAGAAAAGGTTGTCGGGATTCACCGCGTCTCATGGAAAGATATAACCAAACCGGATTCTACGATCGGCGCCGCTAGTAATGGGGTTGCCACCGGCATTGCCAAAGTGGATGGGAAGATCATTATTGTACTGGACTTTGAAAAAATTGTGACGGAGATCAATCCGGAGACAGGACTTAAGTTATCTGAGGTGGATGGAATGGGAGAGCGTTCCCGGCATGACTGCCCGATTCTTCTTGCGGAGGATTCACCGCTTCTTCTTGAGATGCTTAAAAAATGTCTTACCCGTGCGGGATATACGCATCTGATACCGACTTCAAATGGTCAGGAGGCATGGACGACTCTCGACCGCATGTTTAACGAGGGCGGAAAAGTGGGGCAGGATATCGCCTGCGTTATCACGGATATTGAGATGCCACAGATGGATGGTCATCATCTTACTAAGCTGATCAAGACGGATGCTAGATTTGAGGGACTTCCTGTTATCATTTTCTCATCTCTTGTGAATGAGGAAATGAAACGAAAAGGAGAGGCACTTGGTGTAGATGCGCAGCTTTCCAAACCGGAGATCGGCAGACTTGTAAGACAGCTGGACGTACTGGTGAATTAAGAGATTTTTGAAATAAAATAGAAAGTTGCGTTTGCTGACTGCTGGACGCAACTTTTTTAAGGAGAGAAAGGTTATGGCGAAAGAGGGAGAAACATATCTTGATCAACTTTTAAATACGGTTGCCCCGGATTGGGAGGACACTTCAAAACAACCGGAAAAGAACGATGAGGGGGCGAAAAAGGATATGAGTGAGGACAATACGACGATGGAGGATTCGTCGCTTCAGGAGGCGATGGATATACTGAACAGCTTGCCAGATATGGATGGAGAAGAGGAAATTTCCACTTCTGCTTCGGATCTGGCAGACGTCATGTCGGTGATCAACGACCTGCCGGATATGGAGGAAGAGCAGGGAGATGCCGGAGCAGATATGGACGAATTGTTCGACCTTCTCGCTGATACACTTCCGGAAACCGGAGAGGAAGAATTGCCAGAAGAGGCTTCTTCGGATGGTGAGCCGGAGATGACGCCAGAGACAGATGTGCCGGATATGCCAGATTTAGCAGATGCATCGGCGGAAGAAGAAGAGGCATCGGATGCGCCGGATATGCCCGATCTGGCAGATGCATCAGCGGAAGAAGAAGAGGCATCGGATGCGCCGGATATGCCCGATCTGGCAGATGCACCGGCAGGAGAGGAAGAGGCATCGGATGTGCCGGATATGCCAGATTTAGCAGATGCATCAGCAGGAGAGGAAGAGGCATCCGATGTACCGGATATGCCCGATCTAGCAGATGCACCGACAGGAGAAGAAGAGGCAGATATGCCAGATGCAGTAGAGGCACCGGCAGAGGAAGAAGCGGCGCCAGATCTGGCAGCGGAGGAAGAGCCAGAGGAAGAGGCTCCGTTTTCCATTGACAGTCTGCCAGAGGAGGATTATGCTGCGCCTCAGGAGGAGGTTTCTGAGGAACCGGCAGTTTCCGAAAGCTCTGTGGCAGTCGATGATATTTTTCAGGATGCGCTTTCGGCAGTCGGCTATAGCGAGAGCGAAGAAGGGGAAGAAAGTCCGGACGATATTTTTTCGATCGGAGATATGGCAGAACTGATGGATGACCCGGAGGAGGGAGTGTCTTCGGTTCCGGTTGCAGAGCCGGTGATGGATGGAAGCCGGAAAGCCGGAAAGAAGAAAAAGAAAGGTCCGGGATTTTTCAAGAGGATATTTGGAAATATTATTACCGATACGACTGCTGACGAGGAGGAACGGGAGCGTCAGGCGTTAGAACGGGCGAAGGAGAAAAAAGAAGCCGAAAAGGCAGAAAAGAAAAAACAGGCAGAGGTGAACAAAGAGGAAAAGGCACAGCTTGCACAGGAAGAAAAAGAGCGTAAACAGCAGCAAAAAGCGGAACTTGCTGCTAAAAAGGCGGAAAAGAAGGAAGAGAAAAAGCGCCTGAAAGCAGAGCGGGCTGCCGAGGCTGCGCAAGAAGTTGTCGGGAAGATCAATCCAGTAGGTGCGACGATCGTAGCGATCTTCTTTGTGACGATCGGTCTGGCGACGATCTTTGGCTCCAGACTGCTTGAGCGGAGAGGTTCGTTAAACGACGCTGAGAATTATTTTGCCAATGAAGAATATATGCTTGCCTACGATGCGATCAGCAGCGTGAATCTGAAGGAAGACGATGAAACGCTGTACCGCAGGATACGGATCTGTTCCCAGATGCAGAAAGAGTTAAATTCTTATGAAAATTACACCTCGATGGGCATGCGGCTCGAGGCACTGGATTCGCTCATGAAGGGAATACGGTATTATGATGTCAATCATGCGGAGGCGCAAAACCTTCAGATTGGGACAGCGTATGATAAATTGAGCAGGCAGATCGTGGAAAAATTGACCGGGGATTTTGGAATCAGTGAGGATGAGGCGAGGACGATCTTGTCGCTCGAGGATCAGGAAGAATATACGATGCAGTTACAGCAGCTTGTGGGAAGTAATTAACGTAGTGTTAATTAACGTAGCGTGGAGGATACAAAAAAGATGATAGCGATTGTGGATTATGATGCCGGAAATATAAAGAGTGTGGAAAAGGCATTGCAGCATTTGGGCGAGCAGCCGGTCGTCACGAGGGATACCGAACTCCTTTTACGTGCCGACAAGGTGATCGTTCCCGGGGTGGGTGCATTTGGAGATGCGATGGAGAAGATGCATCAGTACGGACTCACCGATGTTTTGCGCACGGTCGCTGAGAAGGGAACGCCGCTCTTTGGAATTTGTCTGGGGCTTCAGCTCTTTTTTGAGAGCAGTGAGGAAAGTCCGGGCGTTGAGGGGCTTTCGCTGATTCCCGGAAAGATCGTGAAGATTCCTGCCGGAGAGGGATACAAGATCCCTCATATGGGCTGGAACTCCCTTCATGTGTCGCCTTCCTCACGCCTGTTAAAAGGGATCGAAGATGGTTCGTATGTGTATTTTGTCCATTCATATTATCTGAAAGCAGAGCATCCGGAGGATGTGGCTGCGACGACCGAATATACTGTCAAAATCCATGCGGCGGCAGAACATGGAAATGTATTTGCCACACAGTTTCACCCGGAAAAGAGCGGGGAAGTGGGCTTGAAGATTTTGAAGAATTTTATCGACCTGTAAGATTCAGATCAGAGGGGAAAGGACTGGTGACAAAAGCATGTTTACAAAGCGAATCATTCCGTGTTTGGATGTAACGGGAGGGCGCGTGGTAAAGGGAGTTAATTTTGTGAATCTGGTAGATGCCGGGGATCCTGTTTCTGTGGCGGCTGCGTATGACAAGGAGGGGGCTGACGAGCTTGTTTTTCTTGATATCACAGCTTCTAGTGACGCTAGGGAAATCCGGGCAAATATGGTAAGAAAAGTTGCCGAGACGGTATTTATTCCTTTTACCGTAGGAGGCGGAATCCGTACGCTGGATGACTTTCGCATGATCTTGAGAGAGGGTGCAGATAAAGTATCTGTGAACTCAGCGGCGATACAGGAGCCGGAACTGATCTCCCGGGCGGCGGATAAATTTGGCAGCCAGTGTGTTGTGGTTGCAATCGACGCCAAGCGCAGAGAAGGGGGAAATGGCTGGTCGATCTATAAAAATGGCGGACGGGTCGATATGGGACTTGATGCTGTAGAATGGGCGATAAAAGCTGAAAAGCTGGGAGCGGGCGAGATCCTTTTGACGAGTATGGACTGTGATGGGACAAAGAACGGATATGATATCGAGCTGACAAAAATCATTTCGGACAATGTCTCGGTTCCTGTGATCGCATCGGGAGGAGCCGGAGCAAAGGAACACTTTTATGATGCGCTGACAGAGGGGAAAGCAGATGCTGTACTGGCGGCTTCGCTGTTTCACTTTAATGAAATGAAGATCATGGAGCTGAAACAGTATTTGTCGGAGCGTGACGTCAGTGTCCGGATGACGGGTGCGAAGAACCGTTAGGACGGAATGGAGGAACATTGTGAAAAATTGCACCGATGTGCCAATTTTTCACAACGCAATTTGTTTCTGAGCGAAAACAAATTGCTCTGATCCGACACGAGAAACTCTTCGAGATTTCTCGTGCGGTTCTTCGCGATAAATCGCTCAGAAATGAGGATGCTATGGCTGGATTGACCGGGGAATGGCAAAAGGCGCTTTCCGAAGAGTTTACAAAGGAATATTATAAGAAATTGTTCTATTTTATAAAAGAAGAGTACAGCAGTGCGGCTGTTTATCCAAAGTCGGGGGATATTTTTAATGCGTTTCACCTGACGCCGTTTGACAAGGTGAAGGTGGTCATTATCGGACAGGATCCGTATCACAATCCCGGACAGGCACACGGACTCTGTTTTTCCGTAAAGCCGGGCGTGGATATTCCGCCATCGCTCGTAAACATTTATCAGGAACTCCATGATGATCTGGGATGCCGCATTCCGAACAATGGGTATCTCAATGAATGGGCAGAGCAGGGAGTTCTTCTTTTAAATACGGTTTTGACTGTCCGGGCGCATAAACCGATGTCGCACCGGGGCGTTGGCTGGGAGGAGTTTACAGATGCTGTCATCCGCAAAGTAAATGGGATCGACCGGCCGGTGGTATTTATTTTATGGGGAAAGCCGGCACAGGAAAAGGAAAAAATGTTGGACAATCCCAAGCATCTGATCCTGAAGGCACCGCATCCGAGTCCGCTGTCTGCGTACCGGGGATTTTTTGGCAGCAGACCGTTCAGTAAGGCAAATGATTTTTTAGTGCAAAATGGAGAGGAACCAGTAGACTGGCAGATTTCTGATCTGTAAGGGATTATTTATAAAAAATGGGGGATTATTTCGTTATGCAGGAAAAACTGACAGAGATTTTAAATGAGGTAGGGAAGGTCATAAAAGGAAAGGCAGCCGAGAAAGAAATGATACTGGCTGCCATTTTGGCAGAAGGACATATTTTGCTTGATGACATACCGGGAGTTGGAAAGACAAGCCTTGCGATGTCTTTTTCAAAAGCGATGCAGATGGAGGCAAACCGGATGCAGTTTACGTCGGATGTGCTTCCGTCGGACGTTGTGGGATTTAATATTATTGGGGCGGATGGTTCCAGAGAGTACCAGAAGGGAGTTATTTTGTGCAACTTGTTTTTGGCAGACGAGATCAACCGTGCTTCTTCCAAAACGCAGTCTGCTCTTTTGGAGGTGATGGAAGAGAAGCGGGTGACGGTGGACGGTGTTTCCACACCGGCTCCGAAACCGTTTATCGTAATGGCGACGGAGAATCCGGTCGGGTCTGTCGGGACGCAGCTGCTTCCCGAGTCGCAGGTTGACCGCTTTATGATCTGCCTTACACTCGGCTACCCATCCCATGACGATGAAGTGATGCTTTTGAAGGAGCGTCAGGGGATCGATCCGATCGAGTCCGTGAGACAGGTTGTGAGCCGGGAGGAGCTGCTTGCGATGCAGCAGGAGGTAAAGGCGGTTTACGTCGATGAGGATATTTATGATTATATGGTTCGGATTGCAGAAGCCACGAGAGAGCATAAGCAGCTGTCTCTGGGAATCAGCCCGAGGGGAACACTTGCTCTTATGGAACTCAGTAAATCGATTGCATTTATGAATGAGAGAAACTGCGTATTTCCGGAGGATGTGATCAAGGCGGTTCCGTATATCATGCGCCATCGCATTTATCTTACTGCGCGGGCGCGGGTGGAAAAGCAGGATAAGGATTCGGTCATAGCAGATCTTTTAAAACAGGTTAAAATCAAATAACCACAAACAGAATGGGGTTATCATATGGTAAAAAACTGGATCATATATATCATAGTCTTTGCAGGACTTACTGTATTTTCGATCATGTACATCAAGCAGAGTGCTTTTATCGTGCTGACAATGGCAGCGCTTGTGCCGCTCTGGTACTCGATGATTACGTTTGTTCTGGCAAAGAAACGCATAACGGCGTCGATTCGTACAGAGGTGCTGACGCTGGAGAAAAAGAAACCGGCAAAATTTCTTATAACGGTAGAAAACCGCTCGTCAGTCAATCAGGGGAGCCGGGCGGTCGTCTATGTCGTTGTAAAAAACGGTGCCGGCATCGTACTCTGCCGCAGCCGCAAAAAGTTATATCTGGTTTCGGAACGGGAGGAGACCGTGTTTGAGTATGTACCGGCACACAGCGGGATCAATGAAGTGATCGTGGAAAAAGTCCGGGTATTTAACGGTTTTTCCCTGTTACATTCCACCGTGGTATCGGGAGACCGGCGGTCGTTTTTGATCATGCCGGAGTATAAGGAATATCCGATCCAGCCGGAGACGCTGTATGATGAAAATGAGGGAGAGAGCGACCGCTTTTCTGCGGCGAAGCCGGGGAACGACCCGACGGAGCTGTATGATATCCGCACCTATAAGCCGGGCGATAAGCTAAGTCATGTAAACTGGAAATTCACTGCAAAAAACAGCCAGCTCATGGTTCAGGACTACGGTTTTCCGATTGCCTGTGATACAGCGGTGTTTCTTGATGTCTGTGGTGAGCGGGACATGGATAAGCTTGAGACAGTAAGTGAGATTTTGTATTATCTGATGGTGAAGTTTGTTCTGGTGCGCAAGATTTTTTATGTGATCTGGAAGGATTTCAGGGAAGAGACAGTAAAACGAAAAATGATTTCTGACAATGATGATATTTATGAATTGTTTCAGGATCTGTTCCGGGCAGAGATGAGTGGAGCAGGAAAAAACATCGAAGATATATACAGCATGCAGTATGAGGGTGAATTTCTCTCGGGAAGCATATTGATCTACAGTGGACGGAAGGAGATCGAGGATGAGATCATCCGGCAGAAACTCAGGACAGATAAGCTGCAGTTAGTATGTGTATAAAGGTTGCAGATAGAGGAGGATATGGATCGTGAGCAAAAGAATACAGATGATTCCGCTGCTTGTGCTGATCGTGTGCAGCGGGATAAGCATGTCCAGCGGATTGTATTATTTTGATATCAATGAAGCTGTGTATGTGATCCATGTTTTTGTCATGGGCGCTGTGTATTACCTGACAAGATATCTGTTTCGGGAAATGGGGCGGCGTGATGAGATCAGTCTGGCGGTGTCGCTGACTGGTATAGTGGTTTTTTTTGTGCTTCTCTATCCGGTTACGGAGCCGGGAATCCGTGATATATTGAACACGATATCGATGAAGCTGCAGCTTTCTTACGGACTTGATCTGGGAAAATGGAGCCACCCGGACAGCGATCCGGTAGGACTTGTGGTCTGCCAGATTTTAGCGCTTGTCGCAGCACTGAGCTTTTATTTTTATGAAAAAAAATTGCCTGTTATCATTACTGCACTTCCATCTTTTCTTCTTTTCATCCTGTCGATCGTAGCTGATGGAGTACCCTATGAGATGTGTTTTATCGTCTATGGCGCGGCGTTGATCGTCTTTCTCGGTATGGGAAGATATGGCGGAAATATAAAAAAACTGGCGCTTCTTACTTCCTGTACTGTGGCGGCAGGGCTTCTTTTTGTCATCATATTTTCATGGAATGACGTTGATCTTTTTATG
The DNA here is from genome assembly GCA_023664685.1 of Roseburia sp. Taxonomy (GTDB): domain Bacteria; phylum Bacillota; class Clostridia; order Lachnospirales; family Lachnospiraceae; genus Eubacterium_F. Next base: position 8,397 of record JAMPFC010000040.1, read on the forward strand.
AGGGGATACCGGGATCGGTTTATCATATCAAGCCAGCCGGCAACTCCGAAAAGGGAAGAGGACAAGACGCCGGAGAGGGAAAAGCAGACGATCAATTTTGGACAGTTTAGCTGGGATGGGCATATTACGTATACCGGTACGGTTGAACTCTATCTTCATACGACGGAGAAATTTGGACGTGATGCTTTGTTTTTGCGGGGATTTATCGGAAGCACTTTTATTGGAAATACATGGTATGGGGACTATACGTCAAGTGAAGATGACCGTCAGGGAAATGCGATGGGGAAGGAAGAAAATATCCGTGTGGAAAATGCATATGACAAGGGGATTTACACTGCTTATTCGCTGAATCAGGGGTATTATGAACGTTTAAAGAAGAGATCTCTACAGATTGAGAAAAAGAATCTTGAAAAATTGTCGCCGGAGACATGGGAGGTCGATGAGGAACTTCAGGAGAAGATTGAAGACAATATACTGGGGATTGATGAATTTCATTCGGTCGGGGAGGCGATCCAATTTGTCGAAGATTATTTTTCGATCGGTTATAAATACACGCTTCGTCCGGGAGAAGTTACTTATGATGAAGATGAGGTGGAGAAATTTTTATTTGAGAAAAGAAAGGGGTATTGTACCCACTTTGCGTCTGCGGCGATCATGATCTTCCGGACAGCGGGGATTCCTGCGAGACTGGCGCAGGGGTATATGGTGAGCGGAAACCGGATTTCGCCGGATGTGATAACGAGCGTCTATGACAGCAATGCCCACGCATGGGTTGAGATTTATGTAAATGGAGAGGGCTGGATCCCGATCGATGTCACCCCTCGGATGAACCGGGTCGCTGAGGGAGAAAATGCCACGGATGGCGATGAGGAGGCGAGCGAGGCGCTTCCGGATGTGGAGGAGCCAGTGGTTACGGAAATTCCGGTGGAGGAACCACAAGAAGAGGAGACGGTGGAGGAAGAGCCAGAGGACGAGGACGAAGAAGAAACAGAGTCAAAGAAAGAGAAAAAGGATACCCTGTATGGCGGAGATACCCTGTATGGAGGAGAGGGAGCAGAAGATCAGGGAAAGGCTTCCGGAATCGGAGAGTCCGGCATAGATGATATTTCTGTGGTACTAAAATATGTCGCTGTTTTTCTTGCCGCTGATCTGTTTCTTCTGCTTGTACTCGGTGGATACCGCATCCGTAAGTACGCCGGGATGAAACGCAGGCTGACCGAGGGAGATTTTAGCCAAAGGCTTTTGCATATCAATGATAACCTGAAAAAATTCTGGCAGATACTCGGGGTTAAATGGGATTATACGGACAGCGGCGGGATGACCGCAGGTATCTATAAGGCAGTCTTGAAATATTATATTTTTGGGGATGCTGACAGTGCCGCTTCGTTCAAGGAGAAAATTTATTCCTATGTCCTGTCGGTTTACAAGGCAAGATATGATGGCACAGAAATCTGTCAGGAGGAATATGACAACTGCCAGTCGTGGCTTTTGGAACTGTTTGAACAGATTCAAAAACAAGGTGATAAAAAGATATGGAAAAAAGTTAAAAGCTGCAGCATGGTAAAAATCATTTATCAAAAAGAAAAGGGGAAAACCAATGGATCAGAACAAATTTGAAGCAAGGAAAAATCTGGCACAGACGATGATCAAAAATCTTGAAAAGAGAAATATGGAAGGATTTTTTGTCGGGACAAAAGAGGAAGCAGTTACAATGATCATGGATAAGTTTCTTACAGCCGGGAAGAGCGTGTGTTTTGGCGGCTCGATGTCGCTTACGGAATCCGGTTTGATGGAGAAAGTGCGGACAAGCGACTGTATTTTATATGACCGGATGACTGCAAAGACGCCGGAAGAGGTCAAGAAGATGAAAGCAAATATGATCAACAGCGATTATTTTCTCATGAGTACAAACGCAATAACGACAGACGGGGAGCTGATCAATATTGATGGCACCGGAAACCGGGTTTCCTACTTGTGCTATGGGCCGGAACATGTGATCATCCTTGCCGGGATGAATAAGGTAGTGAGCAGTGTAGAGGATGGCGTTCGGAGAGTGCGTGATTTCGCATCGCCGCCGAATACTGTGCGCTTAAACCGGAATACGCCTTGCGCCAAGACCGGACGGTGTGGGGATTGTTATAGTGAGGAGTGTATCTGCTCGCAGATCGTCATTACGAGAAGAAGTGGTACAAAGGGCCGGATTAAGGTGGTTCTGGTAGCAGAAGAGTTAGGATATTGATCATATGGGAAAGAAGTTATTTATCGCTGAGAAACCGAGCGTAGCGCAGGAATTTGCGCGGGTATTAAAGGTGACAGGGCGGCGGGGAGACGGTTTTATCGAATCCGAGGAGTATGTGGTTACGTGGTGCGTCGGGCATCTTGTCACGATGAGCTATCCGGAGGCATATGATCCGGCATATGCCAAATGGGCATTTGAGACGCTTCCCTTTTTGCCGGAAACATTCAAATACGAAGTGATACCGGATGTGAAGAAGCAGTTTACGACCGTAAAGGGACTTCTGACGCGTGATGATGTGGAGGCGATCTACGTCTGCACGGACTCGGGGCGTGAAGGGGAATACATTTACCGTCTCGTCGACCAGATGGCAAAGGTGCCGGATACAAAGAAAAAATACCGCGTGTGGATCGATTCCCAGACGGAGGATGAGATTTTGCGGGGCATCCGTGAGGCAAAGCCATTGTCGGAGTATGATAATCTGTGTGCCTCGGCTTATCTTCGTGCCAAAGAGGATTATCTGATGGGAATCAATTTTTCCCGGGCGCTCTCCCTCAAATACGGCGGCTGGCTCAACGACAGTGTCGAGGGAAAGAAATGGACTTCGGTGTCAGTTGGGCGGGTTATGACGTGTGTGCTTGGAATGGTCGTGACGAGGGAATGGGAGATCCGTAAATTTGTAAAGACGCCGTTTTTCCGGGTGCTCGGTCAGTTTTCCCCCGGTGTTCAAGGGGAGGCAGATACGGAGACACCAGAGACACCGGAAACCGGGAACAATGCGCTGGGGCTGTTTTCCGGAGAGTGGAAGGTGTCGGAGGACTCGCGGTATTTCCAGTCGCCAAAGTTATATAAGGAAAACGGATTTAAGGAACGAGAGACAGCAGAGCAGCTCATCGATTGCATTATGGCGGGAAAAAAGGAAGCTGTTCTTGAAAAGATCGAGAAGAAGAAGGAAAAAAAGAATCCGCCTCTTTTATTTAATCTGGCGGAACTCCAAAATTTGTCTTCAAAATTGTTTAAGATCAGTCCGGACGAGACACTCCAGATCGTACAGGAGTTGTATGAGAAAAAACTTGTCACCTATCCCCGTACGGATGCGAGGGTGCTCAGCAGTGCGGTGGCAAAGGAGATCACAAAAAACCTGAAGGGGCTTCAGGGGTATGAGATGGCGCTTCCATATCTGCGTGACATCGCACAAAGAAAGAGCTATGAAAATTTGGCGAAAACAAGATATGTCGATGATAAAAAGATCACGGATCACTATGCGATCATACCGACGGGACAGGGCTTGGCGGCACTAAAATCCCTTAAGCCGGTCTCGGTGAAGATGTATGAGGTCATCGTCCGCAGGTTTTTAAGCATCTTTTATCCCCCGGCGGTCTACCAGAAGATCAATGTGCAGATGGCGGTGGAGGCTGGCGCAGGTGACAAGACTTTTACTGAACGTTTTTTTACTTCTGCCAGAGTTCTCGTCGAAGATGGTTATCTTCCGGTTTCACAGTATTCTTTTTCCACGAAGAAAAAAGCGGGAAGCGGGACGGGGAAAGAATCAGAGAACGAGTCGGAGAAGGAAGAGGAAGCTACGGATGCGGAGCGTCTCCGGGATATCCTCCCGCTTTTGAAAAAAGGAATGAAGTTAGAACTCCGGAATATGGATATTAAAGAGGGGGAGACTTCCCCGCCCAAGCGCTACAATTCGGGTTCGATGATCCTTGCGATGGAAAATGCGGGGCAGCTTATTGAGGATGAGGAGCTTCGCGCGCTGATCAAAAGCAGCGGGATCGGAACAAGTGCGACAAGAGCGGAAATTTTGAAAAAGTTGTTTCATATTTCTTATCTGAAATTAAATAAAAAGACGCAGATCATCACTCCGACCTTGAAAGGGGAGCTTGTATGTGGCATCGTCCGTTATTCCATTCCGGCTATGCTTAGTCCGAAACTTACTGCGAGCTGGGAAAAGGGACTTGGCGGTGTGTCAGAGGGGGAGATCAGCGAAAAGGAGTATATGGATAAACTCACCGGATTTGTCGAGGTGCAGGTCGGCAAGGTAAAGGAAACAAACAACATTGCACAGCTTCGCTCATATTATCGTATGGCAAAAGAATTTTATGGAGGCAAAAAATGAAAGAATTAAGTGTTCAAGAGATTTTTGAGGATAAAGAGACGATCGCATGGGAATTTATTGAAAGGTATAAGTATGTATACGAGATATTTCCAGATATCGGCGCTTATATCGTGGAACTAGGAGCCGGACTTTCGGAAGAACGTTTTGAAAAGCGGGGAGAAAACATCTGGATCGCAAAGTCGGCAAGCGTGGCGCCAAGTGCAAGCATCACCGGGCCGGTCATCATTGATGAGGACGCCGAGATCCGGCACTGTGCCTTTATCCGGGGAAACGCGATCGTCGGAAAAGGTGCTGTCGTCGGAAATTCCACGGAATTAAAAAATGTGATCCTGTTTGATGGCGTGCAGGTGCCGCATTATAATTATGTGGGGGATTCCATTCTTGGCTACAAATCCCATATGGGCGCCGGGTCAATCACATCGAATGTCAAGTCGGATAAGACTTTGGTGGAGATTCGCTGCGGGGAAGACAGGGTCAAAACCGGTTTAAAAAAGATGGGAACAGTACTCGGAAGTTTTGTCGAGGTCGGATGCGGAAGCATCCTGAATCCGGGGACGGTCATCGGAAGCCATACGAATGTGTACCCGCTGTCTTCGGTCAGAGGGTATGTGCCGGGGGGGAGCATTTATAAAAGGCAGGGAGAAGTGGTCGGGAAAAGGTAGGAGTGGCATACATCGGACATTGACTTTTTTTTGAAAATAGTGTAGGATTATATAAGAATTTGACGCATAAGAAAGGAGTTACGATCGACATGATTTATTCACAGGAAGTAGAAAACATGTGCCCGGTTGCCCAAGGTGTGAACCACGGTTGCGCACCGATTCCGGAAGAAGCAAAATGGGTAAAGGCAAAAGAAGTTAAGGATATCTCTGGTTTTACACACGGTGTAGGCTGGTGCGCGCCACAGCAGGGTGCCTGTAAGCTTACCCTGAATGTAAAAGAGGGTATCATTCAGGAGGCTCTGGTAGAGACGATTGGTTGTTCCGGTATGACCCACTCCGCAGCGATGGCTGCTGAAATCCTTCCGGGACGCACCGTAATGGAGGCATTAAATACAGATCTTGTGTGTGATGCGATCAACACAGCGATGAGAGAGTTGTTCCTGCAGATCGTATATGGACGTTCCCAGAGTGCTTTTTCTGAGGATGGACTTGCAATCGGTGCCGGACTGGAGGACCTTGGAAAAGGGCTTCGTTCTCAGGTTGGTACGATGTACGGTACACTGAAAAAAGGACCTCGTTATCTGGAAATGGCAGAGGGGTATGTAACTGCGATCGCACTGGATGAAAATGATCTGATCATTGGTTATAAATTCGTTAGCCTCGGTAAAATGACAGACTTCATCAAGAAAGGTGATGACCCGAACACAGCTTATGAAAAAGCCTGCGGTCAGTATGGCCGTGTTGACGATGCTGTTAAACTCATCGACCCGAGAACAGATGAAGAAGTTGCAAAATAATATAAGGAGGTAGCGAAACATGGCTTTATTTGAATCATATGAAAGAAGAATTGATAAGATCAATAGCGTATTAAACGAGTATGGCATCTCCTCGATCGAAGAGGCGGAGAAAATCACAAAAGATGCCGGCTTAAATGTATACGACCAGATAAAAGGTATTCAGCCGATTTGTTTTGAAAATGCGTGCTGGGCTTATACAGTAGGTGCAGCGATCGCAATCAAAAAGGGCTGCAAGAGAGCAGCAGATGCGGCGGCAGCAATCGGAGAGGGATTACAGGCATTTTGTATTCCGGGTTCCGTTGCAGACACACGTAAAGTAGGATTAGGACATGGTAATTTAGGAAAAATGCTTCTTGAGGAGGAGACGGAGTGCTTCTGTTTCCTTGCCGGACATGAGTCGTTTGCGGCAGCAGAGGGTGCGATCGGCATCGCCGAGAAGGCAAACAAAGTCCGCAAAAAACCTCTCCGTGTCATCCTGAACGGACTTGGAAAAGATGCGGCGCAGATCATTTCCCGTATCAATGGATTTACTTTCGTCGAGACCGAGTACGATCCATATACCAATACGGTAAAAGAGGTATCACGTACTGCTTATTCCGATGGCCTTCGTTCCAAAGTAAACTGCTATGGAGCAAATGATGTTCAGGAAGGCGTTGCGATCATGCACAAGGAGGGCGTTGATGTTTCGATCACAGGTAACTCCACGAACCCGACTCGTTTTCAGCATCCGGTAGCAGGTACATATAAGAAAGAATGTCTGGAGCAGGATAAGAAATATTTCTCTGTGGCATCCGGCGGTGGAACAGGACGTACCCTTCACCCGGACAACATGGCAGCAGGCCCGGCTTCTTATGGTATGACCGATACACTCGGACGTATGCACAGCGACGCGCAGTTTGCAGGTTCCTCTTCTGTACCGGCCCATGTGGAAATGATGGGACTGATCGGTGCCGGAAATAACCCGATGGTTGGCATGACGGTTGCAGTGGCGGTTTCCGTACAGGAAGCAGCAGACAATGGAAACTTCTAAAAACATATTTTCCAAGAATACTCGAAAGTACCGTAGTTCTGAGGGATTGCGGTACTTTTTTTGTACAAAAATGAAAATGAGAAAATGGCTGTGGAGAGCGGTGAAATGTTATGAAATTTGCTCCGTAGGCAACGTACAGGTGACATACAGGCTACAGACCACAGGTGACAAAAAAACTCTTGAAAAGACTGAAAATACGATGATTTGTGGAATTAGGAAAGTTTGAATCAAGGCATTTTTTCAAGTTCTTCCCTGAGCCAGTCAACGTCACGTTCCGTATAAGCGGATTCTGTTATATCCGTAATCCGGTGGCCGATAAGGCGTTTTATCACATATTCGTCAACTTGGGCTTTCTTTGCCATTGTGATAAAAGTTTTTCTTGGATCGTGTGGCCGGTGATCTTCTCTAAAATTCAGGGCAGAAATGATTTTCTTGAACCGGCCGGCATATTTGTCATAAGAGATTGTCATACCGCCCTTTACAGCAGAAGGATCGTTAAAGAGGTATTCGCCGCCTAACTTTGCAGATGCCTCGTAATTTTTCTTTACTAGGTCAAATATTCTGGAATGGATTGGTACAATCCGGTTCTTCCCGGCATTGGTTTTCATTCCTCCGATAATATATCCCTCATCAAGATGTACATCTGCTATTTTTAGTTTTGCCAGTTCCTGTGGCCGCCAACCCATGTAGCACTGGATGAGAATCCAGTCCACAAAGCGGAGCGAGTCTACATTATCCCATAGAGTCTGCATTTCTTCGTCAGTAAATATGATATGTCCTCGGGTTGCTGCTTCTTTCTCTTTGATAATGTCATTGGAAAGATCAAAAGCGCGGGCATAGTTTTTATCGATCAGTTCATACTCTAAAGCATAATCGAGCATAAGATTGAACATAGACTTGATGCGGGATTTTGTGCCTGCTGATGCTTTCACTTTTTCTCCAGCATTTTTTCCACGTTCTGAAATGATATATGCGTCCTCCATGATTCCTTTGATATGCCTTGCCCGGAGATCTTTCACTCGCATGCCATGAATGGCATGGCAGTATTTCCATGCAGAGATGATTGTCCGTTGTGATGATTTGCTTTCCAATGTGGGAAAGTAGGCGTCTGTCCATTTTTTGTATAATTCGGAAAGAGTAAGACCATTGTTTTGTATATCGTATGGATTTGCAGCATATTCAGATAGTGCCTGCAATGCTTCTTTTTTTGTTTTGTATGTGCCAAGTGTGATTCTATTTTGGACGGACTTTCCATTTTTGTTATCAATAGTCCACCCAAGTGTTATTCTTGCTTGATAGGGTTTTCTTCTGTTTCCGGATAATTTCGTAACACTTCCGTATCCATTTGGCAGTCTCATGGTAACACTTCCTTTATGATTTTATTGATCCAATTACTATGCAGAGCATCCTTGCTTTTCACTAGGCTATTTTCTTCTGTGTAGATGAAACTGCCGGTAAAAATCTAACCTAACAACCGTTCTTCTCCGTTGAGATATTTCTTGGATTCTTCTATTGCTTTCAGAAAACCTTTGAGTTCCCCGATAAATTCATGCTTTTTTGCATCTGGGAGTAAGCGGAACAGTTCGAGCAGTTCATCTTCTGTGGGAGTTGTATATTTTTTTGGTACAGCATCTTTCCCGGTAATGAGATAATCAAGTGAGATGCCAAGATAATCAGCAATAGTTTTCAAGTATTCTGCAGGCGGATTTTTTTTTCGTGTCTTCCACGACGAAAATGTTGATTGCTGTATGCCAAGAAGACGACATAAGTCAACCGCCATTTTATCCCTTTCATCCAGTGTTTTAAGGATTCTTTCTATAATTTCCATGATATACCTCCATATTCAAAAAAATTCGAAAAATCGTGCAAAACTATTTACAAATACGCAAATATGTAGTAATATAGAACCATACAAAACAAAAAGTACGAAAAATGAGAATTGGTTGTTGTTTTTTGTTTTGTAGGTGTTTGCACACTAGAAATAGTTCTAGCTATATTATACCATGTAAACACGAAAAAATAAACATAAATTCGTGAAAGGAGTGAAACGAAAATGAGCAGTCATGTGACACAGTGGGGCAGAGATGTGAAGAAAGCCAAAATTGACAGGGAGTACACAAATATACGCCTTGCCAAAGAAGCAGGGGTTTGCCTTACAACACTCTCCAACCTTATCAACGGACGGTACGCAAAAGAGGATTACATTGAAATTGCGAAGAAAGTAAACGCAATTTTGGGAATTACCGGACTCCCGGAAAAGCCGCCAACCCCATCTGATACATGGTGTAAGACGGTCAGGAAAGCTATGATTGACCATGATATGCGTTCAGTCGATTTGGCCATTGCTACTGGTTACTCAAAGGACAAGATTTCGATGGTGTTGAACGGCCACTATCTGGACGAACCGGTAGTGGATGCGATCAATCTACAGCTCAATATCGACATACCAGTAGTTGATAGTTAAATTATAACGGAAGGACAGGTTAAAGAAAATGGGAAAAGGCCCTATGAATGAGAACAATAATGTGTATTTCAATGCGAGAAAAAAAGCTGCAATATACGATGAGAGGCTATACAGCCGTGAGGGGGCTTCCGAGATGCTCGGAATATCCGTTTCAACTCTGGCAGACTACGAGTTGGGAAATACGAAAGTTGTTCCGGTAGATAAGGTGGTTTTGATGGCAGATCTTTATAAGGCACCAGAGTTAAAGAACCAGTATTGCAAAACAGAATGTCCAATCGGTCAGCAAATGCCGATAGCCACGGAGGTTAAAGGTCTGGAGGGCATTACTCTCAGATTGATCCGGGAGTTTGATACAGCTAGACTGGATGAGATCAAGCAGCAGTTAATGGATATTGCGGCGGATGGAGTTGTTGATGAGGACGAAAGACCACATTTACAAAAAATACTTGACAGATTGGATGGCATTACAAGGGTGATCAGCGAGATGAGGTTAGCCGGGGAAAAACTACTAGGACGAGGAGGAGTTCCATGAAGCGGATTAAAAAATACTTAGTCTTGTTTTTGATTGTGTTTTCGCTCTGGTTAACAGCTTCATTTCTCGATGTAAATGCACATAATATGGACGAACAGAGCTATGCAGCTTGGAATTTAGTATCAGTATTTGTGCAAATGTGTACAGGTGGCGATGCAGAGGCAAAGGGGAAATCCATAACAGTACATTTGATCAATTTGAAAAGATCAGGAGAACCACAAAAGCCAAGTGCTACTCCACAGGCAACTCAGGTTCCATCAGCAAAAGGAGTGACGAACAAGAAAATTTATCGGTTGGCACAGCTGATGTATGCGGAAAATGGTTCAGCTGCAAACGATGATTGTGTCTTTCTGACTGGAATCGTAGTGCTAAAGAGAATGAAATCGGATAAGTACCCGAACACGCTGGAGGGGGTTATCTCGCAGGAAGGGCAGTATTCGACGTATCAGACTGGAAAAATCGAATGCAAACCGGACGAAAGATGTTTGGAGATCGCAGAAGAAATTCTCAGATTCAACCTTCAGAAATATTACCCGGATAATCTGGTGTATCAGGCAGAATTTCCACAGGGCAGTAAGATATATGAGCAGTTCGGACAGGAATATTTCTGTTTAGAGTAGGAGGACGCTATGGAAGATGAACAGGTGAAAGAGATAGTGGAGAAGTTCAGACGAGAAGTATATCCCATTGACGATGGCGGAGTAACGGAAGTTTTGGAGCTTTGCAAGCGGAAGATGGAATTGTCAAAAAAGCCGGACAGCTACTTATATTTGCTTCTGCCGGGCGAATTAAGGAATTATTGTGTACGGTTAGTGGTCAATATATATGGGATGCAGGGAAAAACAGTGAACGAAATTTTTGAGCAGTGCAGAGAAATGCTCGCAGCAGAATAAAGGAGGGAATGTTATGGCAGGAAATGAAGCAGTGCCGCAGAAAGACACCGGAACTAGTGTGGCGGCGCAGGTAATGCAGATGATTTCAGAAGATAACGTAAAGGCAAGGTTTGGGGAAGTGTTGGGGAAGAAAGCCCCTCAGTTTTTGGCGTCCATCGCAAATGTAGTGGCGGGGAGTCCAAAACTTAAAAAGTGCAGTGCAAACTCAATTATAAGTGCGGCATTTGTTGCGGCAACTTATGATTTGCCAATAGACAGTAATTTGGGATTTAGTGCAATCGTTCCATACAACGAGAGTGTCTATAACCACCAGACGAGACAGTGGGATAAGATACCGAGAGCACAGTTCCAGATGATGTATAAAGGTTTCATCCAGTTGGCTATCCGTTCCGGATATTATGAAAAGATGAATTATGCGGTGGTTTATGAGGATGAACTGAAAAAGTACAATCCGATTACCGGTGAGATTGAGTTTGTGACCGATTTTTCCCAGTGTACGCAGAGAGATGCCGGAGATGAAAGCAAGGTTGCGGGATATTATGCATGGTTCCGCCTAAAGACGGGATTCAGCCAAGAGCTGTTTATGTCAAAGGCGGTAGTTGATAACCATGCAAGAAAGTATTCTCAGGCATACCGTTATGACATAAATAAGGGAAAGAAATCAAGCCAATGGACAACTGACTTTGAGGCAATGGCATTAAAGACGGTAATCAAATTACTCCTCAGTAAATGGGGTATTCTGTCTGTCGATATGCAGAGGGCTATCCAAGACGATCAAAAGACCTTTGATGAAGAGGGAAATGGAGATTATGGAGACAACAAACCAGATGTTGTTCCGGCAGAGGATCCGTTCGGACAGGAAGAAAAAGAAGCAGCAGAGGAGTTCCCGGAAACAGCAGGGCAGGAAGAAATCGAAGAAATTGATATTGATAACGTATAGGGAGGAAAGACATATGGAATTGACGTCTGAAAATTATTACAGCCAGAAGGCAAACGAGGAGTACATGAGTGTTTCCCAGTTCAAAGATTTTAACGGTACATATGGGAGGCTTGCATGTGAGTATACTGCTTTGGAAAAGCTGCATGGAACGTGGGAAGAACCAAAAAGCACAGCTTTGATGGTAGGAAGTTATGTGGATGCCTATTTTGAGGGAACGTTGGAGAAGTTCAAGGTGGAAAATCCTTCACTGTTCAAGAGAGATGGCGGCCTGAAAGCAGCATATGTAAAGGCAGATGGGATTATCGCCAGAATTGAGAGCGATGAGTACTTTATGAAATACATGTCCGGGCAAAAACAGGTTATCATGACTGGAAAATTGTTCGGCAGCGAATGGAAGATCAAGATTGACAGTTACATTCCGGATGTTGCGATCGTTGATTTAAAGGTGATGGAATCGATCACTGAATTAAAATGGGTAAGAGATATAGGGTATCTGGATTTTGTGAGATATTGGGGATACGACATTCAGGGAGCCGTTTATCAGGAGATCGTAAGGCAAAACACCGGGAAGAAACTGCCTTTTTATATTGCCGGTGCAACGAAGGAAAATGAACCGGATATCCGTATCATCCATGTAACTGACAACTATTTGCAGGAAGCGTTGCACGTTGTCGAGGCGAATATGCCAAGAATCCTCGGGGTCAAAAATGGAGGGATGGTTCCAGACAGATGTGAATTGTGTGATTGCTGCAGAAAGACAAGGATACTAAAGGAACCGATTTCCATCTTGAATCTGACAGCAGGAATCTGAAAGGAATGTGTAGATAGGCGGTGATTATGTGGCAGACAATCGGAAGTATTACTACTTGAAATTCAAGGAAAATTTTTTTGAGTCTGACGAGATCAAGATATTAGAAAACATGAAAGAGGGCTACATATACAGCAATATCCTGTTGAAACTTTATCTCAGAAGTCTGAGGAATGAAGGAAGGTTGATGTATAAAGACATAATCCCATATACGCCGGAGATATTAGCGACGTTGATCGGGCATCAAGTTGGAACTGTCGAAAAGGCGTTGAAGATATTCCGAAAGTTGGGCCTGATAGAGATTTTGGATAACGGGGCCATTTATATGTTGGATATCCAGAATTATATTGGCAAGTCATCTACTGAGGCAGACAGGCAGAGGGAGTATTACAATCGGATCAAAAGCGAAAAGACAGCGATTCAGAACAGACCTGTGTTGGAGGGACCAAAGGCGGGGGATGATGTGCCTGTCCAGTTGAAGGAAACATCTTCAAAGAAAGCCATAAATGACTATTCGACGGAGTTTGAAAGGTTTTGGAGCATGTATCCGAGGAAAGTGGATAAGGCACAGGCGTATAAAAAGTATAATGCAAGACTGAATGATGGATTTTCTCCAGATGAATTGTATACGGCCGTTTGTAACTATGCAGAACAGTGTCAAAGAGATAAAACAGAAAGCAAATATATCAAACATGCCAAGACGTTTTTAGGAGAAAGCACACCATTCCTTGACTATCTTCCCAAAAACGATGCGCAGGGCTGTGTGGATGTTGCAGATGATGGTACGAATCCGTTCAGGAAGTAGGTGAAGCAATGGATGAAGTGGAAGAAATTTTTGACAGTTTCGGCAAGACCCAGAAAGAGCAGGATGACTATTATGGCGAAGACGGACTGTTGTACTGCGGAAAATGCAGGACAAAACGTGAGACAAAGATAACTTATGGTGGAATGGTAAGGACAGTTCCATGCATTTGCAGGTGCCGCAGTGAGAAAAGGGAAAAACGCAAAGCCAGAGACGAATACGAAGAAAAGATGCGGATGGTAGAGCGGCTGAGGAACAACAGCCTGATGGAATCAAAGTATAAAGCGGCAAGCTTCTCATCGCTCATCCAGACAAAAGAGAACCAGAAAGTATGCGGGATTGCCAAAAAGTATACCGAGCAGTTCAGCACGATGTTTGAAAATAATCAAGGAATTTTGTTCTGGGGAAGTGTCGGGACAGGAAAAAGCTATCTGGCCGCCTGTATCGCCAATACACTGCTAAACAATATGGTGACGGTGGTAATGACTTCGTTTGTAGAGATTTTGCAGAAGCTGCAGAACCCACAGTTTGACGAAAGCACATATCTCGAGAATTTGAACAGAGTAAAACTGCTCATCATTGATGATCTGGGAACGGAACGGAACACGGATTATGCACTTGAAAAGGTCTATAACGTCATAGACGGCCGGTACCGTTCAGGGATGCCACTGATCCTAACAACCAACATGGCATTGGATGAAATGATGAAAACAACGGATATCCGGTACAAAAGGGTATACGACAGGATTTTTGAAATGTGTTACCCGGTACACGTTACCGGAGATTCGTGGCGGAAAACCGAGGCGGCAAGGCGGTTTGATGAAATGAAAAGTATTATGGAAGGTTAAAAAAGGAGGTAGACATATGTCAGAAGATATAAAAAAGGAAGCTCAGTCTGTACAGACAGGTTCATTGGAGTTCCGTCTTATCAATCCAACGGAGGATGGGTTCCTCCAGAGGATAAACTGGAACAAAGAGGAATTAGAGGAAGCAGTGAGGGAAAAAATTTCCGCATATGAGAACGTTGTTTACTCAGAAGAAAACTTGAAACAGGCAAAGGCAGACAGGGCAGAATTGAATAATCTGCTGAAAGCCATCGAGGAACGCCGGAAGAAGGTCAAAGAAATTGTCAATGCACCTTATGCTGTTTTCGAGAAGGAAATCAAAGAGGTTCTGCAGCTGATCCGGGAGCCGGCAGGCATGATCGACGAACAGATCAAAGGCTTTGAGAATCAGCAGAGAGAGGAGAAGAAAAAGAAAATAAGAGAGGCTTATGATGAGAATATAGGCGATTTGCTCTCAGTTCTTCCGTTCGAGAAACTGTTTGATCCCAGATATCTCAATAAAACCTATAAGATCAATACTGCAATAGCGGAGGTCAGGGAGAAGATTGAAGGGGTAAAGAGAGACCTTGAAACAATCGACAGTCTGGACAGCAAGTATAAACTCAATGCGAAAGATTATTATCTTAGGACATTGGACTTATCAAAGGCAATGGCTGAGAATAAGCGGCTGTTGGAACTGGAGGAAAAACTGGAGGCTGAAAAACGCCGGAAAGCAGAGGAAGAAAGGAAACGCAAAGAGGAAGAGGAAAGGAAAAAGGAGGATACAGAGCAAAGCCGGCCGGTTGAGCCATCATATTCCGGAACGGTGGATCCTGAATCAGCAGATACGCAGAATCAAGGAGATGTCTTAAAAAGCACAGAGAATGTTCCATATCCGGCTGAAAACGTACCAGAGACTACGGAAAACGTACCAGTCGGGGCAGGAGCTGATCCATTTGAGGATAAACCGATTGCCGGGGAAAAGAAATATCAAACACGGTTTTATGCAGTCGGCACCAGACAGCAGTTAAGCAGATTAAAAGAGTACATGGAGGAACATGGGATCCAGTACGGAAAGGTGGAATAAAAATGGAGAGAATGGCTAGCTATGTAGACAGGGGAAACCAGATCTTATCCCAAAAGGGCAGAACCAAAAAGGCAATTCGGCAGTCAATGAAGATGGTAGAGAAAGGTTTGCAGCATTATAGTGAAAAGATACTGAAAGCGGTCAATCCATACTCCAAATCAGATGCCGGGCTGGTGGTTATTGCACTCCGCCATATCGCGGATGAGATAGAAAAGAAAGAGGGTGCAGAGGCGTTTGTGAAAGAGATGAGCAAATGTCTGGTTTTCCCGGAAACAAGCATAAAAGGAAAGATTCAGAAGCCAAACAAAAACGTATAGAGTAGATAGAGGTGAATTTATGCCAACAAAATGTCGCAGATGCGGGCAGTATCATATGTGGAAATGTGATGATGGGCTTTATCGTCTTAGTCCAGAACCTTATCCAAAATGGCGGCTCGCATGGAGGAAAGTTTATTCTTTTCTCTGGAAGTATTTCAAAATTGACCTGAGTATGACGTTTTATAAAAAATAAGCAATTAGGAGGAAAAGAACATGGAAAGTGGAAACATGGGGCATTGTAGGTCATGCGGTCAACTGGTGGTCTGGGTTCGGACAAAATCCGGCAGGAATATGCCCTGCGACTTAGAGCTGATCGATTACTGCATTCCACATGACAGAAGCGGGAAAGAGCGGTTTGTAACACCACAGGGAGAAGTTGTTGCAGCAGAACGTGCTAAGGGCGAGGTTGCCGACGGATGCGGTTACATATCACACTTTGCGACTTGTCCAAAGGCAAGCAGACATAGGAAAAAATAATAAAACCGCCTCTTTGACAGGGCGGCTAACCACAAATTCAGTTAAATGCGAGTAAAGGAAAGTCAAGGAGGCGGCATTCATGGAACCAAACAAGGAGATACCTATGTACGTTCTTACCCAAGACCAGATAGATCAGATAGCTTCCATAGCAGGCAGGGAGGCTGTAAATTCTTTCAGGGCGGAGCAGGTAAAAGCAGAAAAGAAAAATGCGAGGGAAAGAAACAAAGTTGAGAAGACAAAGAAGATGCTCAAATCATACCGCAGGATCAAGGCTACATTATCAGAGGAGGCAGAATTTACGGAAGATGAACAGATCGAACTCCGGTGGAAATTCATACAGGATCTGATGGGGAATGTAAAGAATCCGGTCAGCCGCTCAGAAATGGATATAAGGGATACCGAAAAGAGGAGACAGGAAGACTTATATTGTATCTATCGTATCGATAAGGCAGTAGAAATGTACCGGAAGGAGTGTGAAAAGGCAGGAAATGAAGAGGCGAAGCGCCGGTACCGGGAACTCAGTATGATGTATCTGGAAGAAAAGGCGTATACCGTGCAGGAGATTTCGGATGCTGAACGGATAAGTGATAAGACGGTGTATAAGGATCTGGGGATAGCGTGCGAGATAGTGGCGGTTTATCTGTTGGGGATATAGATTGAGAAAAAGGCGTTCTGTTTGTGGGACGTTCTTTTTTTAGGAGGTATGCTGTCAGAAAATGGTTGATATGTGGCTTTAATGGTTAGTTGTGCTTGTCAAGATATTCCAGTATGTTAAAGATAAGAAGTAGCAGTGTTAGAACATTGTTCAAATTATCCATACTAACGCCTCCTTAAAGACAGCATACCCCTTTTTTTGTATAATATGTTTTAAATTTCCCTATTATGACATTTTTTTGCAAGAAAACTTTATTTTTTTATTTTATTGTCGTATAATGAGACAAAGGAGGAGAATGTATATGGGAAAAGATGCGAAAAGAAAATGTTTTATCATAACACCAATCGGAAATGATGGTTCTGAAACCTTTAGAAAGGCAAAAGGGGTCATAGAAAGTGTTATTAAGCCGATTTTATTAGATTATGAATTTGATGATATAAAGCCTGCTTATGAGATTAATGTTTCTGGTATGATCAATACACAAATAATTAACAGAATCGTGGAAGATGATCTGGTGATCGCTAATCTGACGGGAAATAATCCAAATGTTATGTATGAGCTATGCTTACGTCATGTAGCAGCAAAACCGATCATACATATATGCGAGAAAGGTACGGTTTTACCCTTTGATATAAAGGATAGCAGAACAATCTTTTATACAGATGATATGCTTGGTGTAGAAGAATTGAAAAAGCAAATGAAATTGTTTATGGATGAAATCTCATATGATAGTGATTGTATGGATAATCCTATTTACAATGCCCGGAGATATGGGAAATTATTAAAAGAGACACAAGGGACTAATGATAACCAGATTTTAAAGTTATTAATGGAAATATCAAATCAGATTTCCGAAGATAGAACCACGACAAACGCATGAGTAAATAAATTATGAACATCCCATAAAATTATGTTATACTTAGTCTGAAAGGATGGATTATTTATGAAAACACTTTTAG
>JAMPFC010000041.1 GCA_023664685.1 Roseburia sp.
ATGAGGAAGGCGGTGCAGAGAGAATGTGTGAAATATTGGAGAGTGAATGGCGTGCAGGGGTGGAAGAAGGACATCAAAAGGGATTGGAAGATGGGCGAGTCTTTCATCTGATCAGTCTGACGCTTAAGAAGCGCGACCGGGGAATGATGATTGCAGATATTGCAGATGCGCTGGAGGAAGACGATGAAATGATCGAGAGGATTTTGTTAGCTGCTGATAAGGCGGGGTCAGATGAAGTCGAGAAGATTTATGACTGGCTGTGAGGGGATTTGTTAGGAGGATTTGAAAAAATTTGAAGAAAGAATTGAAAAAAGATTTTAAAAAAAGTACGAGAAAAAATCTAACTAGAGAATTTCTGACAACAAGAAAACATTGCAGACAACCTTAAAACATTTCTGGAACTAAGCTTGTCGGATGAGGATGGGATAAAGTCCGAACGCCCCTGAGCGGCTAGTCTCCTGACAATAAAAAGAAAGCCTCAGACAACCTTCGGAATCCGCTGGTATCAGTATAGCGAATATTAATTAGTTGACACTTTGACTTGTCTGATTGTTTTGATTACTGCGTTGTTGTCAATCGACGTAGCCACCGCTACGCCTCATTCCTCCGCCTTGTAATCAGAACAATCATTCTGCGTCAAACTATCAACAATTAATTATTCGATATACCAGAGGGGCGTATTCTGCCCCTCAGTACCACTGCGTGATTTCGATAGTGAGAACGTGTTGTCAGAGACTTTCTTTTTATTGCAGGAGACCCCGCACAGAGGCTACCTCAATCACTCTCCTTATTCCCCCTTCTCCACTTCCACGATCGCTTCTTTCTTCATCGGGATGCGACAGTTTTTATTGCTTCCAAATTCGACAATGACCACATCGTCTGTCATATCGATCACAACACCGTAAAAACCACTCGTAGTCAAAATGCTGTCACCAACTGCTACTGCTGCGATCAGTGCTTCATGCTCCCGCTCCTTTTTTTTCTGCGGGCGGATCGCAATAAAATAAAATGCACCGATAATTACAATCAGATAAACCAACATACCCCATGTTTCCATGTTCTAGTACCTCCTAAGTTCTAAACTAAGATTTAATAGTCATTTGACCGCATTAAATCTATCTTTTTCTTTTTATACTCCGCAAAGCAGTTCTTTTCAACCGCCTCACGAATCTCACTCATCATTGTATTATAAAAGTAAAGATTATGCAAGACCAATAATCGAAGTCCAAGCATTTCTTTTGCCTTTAACAAATGACGGATATAAGCACGCGTGTAATGCCGGCACGTCGGACACTGGCATCCCTCCTCGATCGGTTGCCCATCCAGTTCAAATCTTTTGTTCATAAGATTCATTTTTCCGAGATTCGTATAGGCGTGTCCATGCCTTCCGTTTCTTGCCGGATAGACGCAGTCAAAAAAGTCAACGCCTCTTTCCACACTTTCAAGGATGTTTTCCGGCGTTCCTACCCCCATCAGGTAAACCGGTCGGTCTGCCGGAAGATGCGGTATGACTTCATCCAATATACGGTACATTTCCTCGTGGCTCTCGCCCACCGCAAGACCGCCGATCGCATAGCCATCCAGTTTGAGTTCTCCAATCTGCTCGGCATGTTCAATGCGGATATCCTCAAATGTTCCGCCCTGATTGATCCCGAAAAGCATCTGCTGGCGGTTTATCGTATCCTCCATATGATTTAGGCGCTCTATTTCGTCCCGACAACGCACAAGCCATCTCGTCGTTCTGGCAACCGACGCCTCCATATAATCTCTGGTCGCCGGATGGGGCGGGCATTCGTCAAATGCCATAGCGATCGTTGACGCAAGGTTTGACTGGATCCGCATGCTCTCCTCCGGCCCCATAAATATTTTTCTGCCGTCGATATGGGAATGAAAATAGACACCCTCCTCTTTGATCTTTCGCAGTCCGGCGAGGGAAAACACCTGAAATCCGCCGGAATCCGTCAGAATCGGTCTCTCCCAGTTCATAAATTTGTGCAGGCCGCCCATTTTCCTTACGACATCATCCCCCGGTCTCACATGAAGATGATACGTATTGGAAAGCTGCACCTGCGTACCGATTTCTTTTAAATCCACCGTAGATACTGCGCCTTTGATGGCAGCAACGGTTCCTACATTCATAAATACCGGCGTCTCAATCGTTCCGTGCGGTGTGTGCATGACTCCCCGGCGCGCCCTGCCTTCTGACGCTGTGATCTCAAATGTATTAGTTTTCATTTTTACCTCCCAGAAGTCTGGCAAAGCGGATATAAAGCCACAGCATGATCGGAAGCAGGATCGAACCGCCCAGACACGCCTTAAACAGTCCCGCCGAAGCCGGAGAGGTCGTCAGCGCCGCAATCAATGTGATGATATACATAAGCACAAGAAGCACCGCCCCTGCCATTGCGATCACCCGCGCCCCCTTCGGATAGGAGCTTTTTATTTGCTGATCTTCTTTTTTTATCTCGTTCATCTATTCATTTCCTTCCTCTCTGATCCTCGTCAAATGTTCTTTTAATTTTTTCTCATACCCCTGATCGGATAGATGATAAAATGTCATGTCCTTGATCTCATCCGGGAGATACTGCTGCTTTACATAATGATTCTTATAATCATGCGCATATTGGTAGCCGATCCCATGCCCGAGCTTTGCCGCCCCTTTATAATGGGAATCCTGCAAATACGGTGGGATTTTGTGGTTTGGATGGGAAGCTACATACTGCATCGCCTCACCGATCGCAGTAACAGCGGAATTGCTCTTCGGCGCACATGCCACATATGACGCCGCCTGCGCCAGTATGATCTGGGATTCCGGCATCCCGATCCGCTCTACCGCCTGTGCCGCCTGCGTAGCCACCACAAGCGCCTGTGGATCAGCGTTTGAGACATCCTCCGCCGCACAGATCATGATGCGCCTTGCGATGAATTTAATATCTTCTCCCGCATAGAGCATCCTCGCCAGATAATAAATCGCCGCATCCGGATCCGATCCCCGCATACTTTTTATAAATGCCGATATCGTATCATAGTGGCTGTCGCCATCCTTGTCGTACCGCAGGGTACGTTTTTGTATGCATTCCTCTGCGACCTGCGTAGTGATGTGTATCTTTTCATCATCCGACCGTTTGGTCGTCAGAACACCAAGCTCGATCGCATTTAACGCCGCCCTTGCATCCCCGCCGCTGATATCTGCCAAAAATTCAAGAGCCTCCTCCTCGATCACCGCATGATAGCTGCCAAGCCCCCGTTCCACGTCATTTACCGCCCGAAGAAGAAGTTCCTTTATATTTTCCTGTGACAGCGGATGAAGTTCAAAGATGACGGATCGTGAGATCAACGCCCCATTTACTTCAAAATACGGATTTTCCGTGGTGGCGCCGATCAGGATCACCGTGCCATCCTCTACAAAAGGAAGCAGATAATCCTGCTGTCCTTTATTGAAGCGATGGATCTCATCGATAAAAAGAATGGTCTTTCTGCCATACATCCCGATATTTTCCTTCGCCTTTTCGACAACCTCCTGCATGTCTTTTTTTCCGGCTGCGGTCGCATTGATCTGAAGAAAATCGGCCTTTGTCGTGCCTGCGATTACTTTTGCCAGTGTTGTTTTCCCCGTCCCCGGCGGGCCATACAAAAGGATGGAACTGAGTTTGTCCGCCTTGATCGCCCGGTACAAAAGCTTGTCCTTTCCTATTATATGTTCCTGCCCGACCACTTCGTCTAACATCTGCGGACGCAGTCTGGACGCAAGCGGAGACTCTTTTTCCTTATTTTTTTCATTCATATATTCAAGTAAATCCATGCGCTCTCTCCCCGTTCTATTCCGGTACGTCCGCCGGTTCTTTCCGTAATCTCCCGCTCAAAATCCGAAACCTTTTCCGCCGGAACTTCGTACGTCAGCATCACTTTTTCACCGTATTCTGACTGTTCCTCCCTGATTCCCATTCCGGCAGCGATATGCTGGAGTTTTCCAATGTTATTGTAATCGGTCTGCACCTTCACATGATATCCCCGAATCTTTTCTTGGATCACACAGTTTTCAAGCCCCGCTTTTACCGCCGCAGAATATGCCCGGACGAGTCCGCCTGTCCCAAGAAGCGTCCCGCCAAAATAGCGGGTCACGACAACTAAAACATCATGAAGCCCCTGACCGGTCAGCACGTCTAACATCGGCCTTCCCGCTGTTCCCGAGGGTTCTCCGTCATCGCTGCAACGCTCGGTCTCATTTTTTTCCCCAAGCACATACGCAAAACAGTTATGCCTCGCATTATAATGTTTTTTTCGTACATTGGAAATATTTTCCAAAGCCTCTTCCTCAGAATGAACCGGGAAAATACTGGCGATGAAGCGGGACTTTTTTTCTGTGATTTCTCCTGTCCCTCCCTGCCAGACAATTTTCAAAGGCGAACACATTTTTTGCACCGTTCCTTTCTTCTCCGCAACCGGCGGAAAATCTCTGACAACAAGCTGACACGATGGCGTATCGTGCTTGTCAAATTGCAGACCTTGTCATTAGTTTACTAATTTTTCTTTTCCTTTGCAAGAGTTTTTGGTATACTATATATCATAAAGCATTTTATGTGTTTCAGAAAGGGATGAGTCTCCTATGAATTTTAGCAAAAGAAAGGTGATCGAAAAGGCGCGTACCTTAAAATCTCCTTCTACCCATAGAATCCATAAACTCAAAGTCATAGTGACCCGGCTTTTTTTGATCGTTCTTGTTGTCTGTACCGTCACAGGGATCAGTGCTTTCGCCGGAATCATCAACGGTCTTATGGAAACAGCACCTAGCATTGAGTCCATCAACGTTGTGCCTGATGGCTACGCCACTACGATATTGAATACAAAGGGAAAAGTTGTGCAGACACTTGTGGGGCGCGAGGCAAACCGCGAGTATGTGACGCTTGACCAGATTCCCTCCCATCTGCAAAATGCGTTTGTCGCGATCGAGGATGAGCGTTTCTGGACGCATGACGGGATCGATCTGCGTGGAATTTTCCGTGCCACGTTCAGCGGTCTGTCAAATGGCGGAAACTTCAATCAGGGCGCAAGTACCCTCACTCAGCAGCTTTTGAAAAATCAGGTGTTCAGCGGGGGCGAGGAATCCACCTTTATCCAGAAGGTGGAAAGGAAGATCCAAGAGCAGTACCTTGCGATTCAGCTTGAAAATAAATTAAGCAAAAACCAAATTTTGGAATATTATCTGAATACGATCAATCTGGGGCAGAATACCCTCGGGGTACAGGCGGCCTCCAAACGCTATTTTAATAAAGATATTTCGAAGTTGACGATTTCGGAATCCGCTGTACTGGCAGGAATCACCCAGAACCCTTCCGGCTACAATCCGATCACCCATCCGAAGAAAAATGCAAAAAAACGGGCAACTGTCCTTTCTTATATGAAAGAACAGGGACTGATTACTTCCGCTGAATACGATGAAGCGATGGCTGACAAAGTGTATGCCCGCATCAAATCCGTAAATAAAGAAACTGCCGCTCTTTCCGGCACAACTTCGTATTTTACAGATTCCCTGATCGATCAGGTGATCGCTGATATGAAGGACGAGCTTGGCTATACCGAAACACAGGCGTACAACGCACTTTACCGCGGCGGCCTGACGATCTATTCGACGCAGGATTCTTCGATGCAGAAAGTCTGTGACAAAGTAATCAATGACCCCGCCTACTACCCATCGGATTCTGTTTATCAGCTCGATTATCAGCTTACTGTGACGGATGCAAAGGGAAAAGCTAAGAATTACAACGCAGGGACGATGATCAACTGGTTCGCCAAGGAGAAAAAGCAAACCGTCAGTCTTTATTATTCGGACAAAAAAAGTGCAAAAAAGTATATCAATACCTATAAAAAGGCGATGAGCAAAGGGAAAACCGTGGAGGGGGAGAAGCTTGAGTATGTCATTCAGCCCCAAGCATCTTTTGTCATCATGGATCAGCACACCGGACAGGTAAAAGCGATCGCAGGCGGGCGCGGAGAAAAGACCGGCAGCCGGACACTGAACCGTGCCACCACTTCCCTGAGACAGCCGGGTTCAACGTTCAAGGTACTTTCAACTTATCTTCCGGCACTGGATACCGCCGGGCTGACACTTGCTACCATGCAGACAGACGAACCCTATTATTATCCGGGTACAAAACGTCTCGTGAAAAACTGGTATCGCGGATACCGGGGTACTGTAACGATCCGGAAAGCGATCGCTGATTCCATGAATGTTATCGCTGTAAAGACATTAGAGCAGGTCACGCCAAAGATTGGATATGACTATTTGTTAAATCTTGGTTTTACTTCTCTTGTTGACAGCTACACTGATTCTTCCGGAAAAGTTTTTACCGACATTGCCCTTCCTATGGCACTCGGCGGCCTGACAAAAGGAGTGACAAATCTGGAATTAACTTCTGCCTTTGCCAGTATCGCCAATAACGGAGTTTATAACAAGGCTACTTTCTATACAAAGGTGATCGACCACAACGGAAATGTTTTATTGAACAAGTCGCCGGTAACAAAGACAGAAACCTCAGATGATGGTGAACAGACAACCGTCACCGTCGGCCATGACAGCCAACAGGTGATGAAGGATTCCACCGCATGGCTTCTGACCGATGCGATGCAGGATGTCGTGAAATCCGGAACCGGTACATTCCTTCGCTTCCGGGAGATCAATATGCCTCTTGCCGGAAAAACCGGAACCACGACCAAAAACAAGGATCTGTGGTTTGTCGGTTACACCCCCTACCTGACTGCCGGTGTATGGGGCGGTTATGACGCCAGTGAAAAGCAGACGAATACCACTTACCATAAAGCGATCTGGAAAGCGATCATGGAAAAGATAAACAGCCGCTACGAGAAAGCGGATTTTGAAAAGCCCGACTCCATCGTCTCCGCCTATGTATGTTCAAGGTGCGGAAAAATCCTCCCCGATGACTCGTATAGTTCTGCGAGGAGAAAGGAGTATTTTGCGAAAGGGAGTGTGCCGGCGGAGACGTGTGCGGGGCATTGAAGGGATAAGGGATGCAGTAGGGAGGCAGTAAGGAAGCGGGAGAAAGAAAGGGGTTCGGCAGACGGATTGATCTACGGTTCGCAATCAAGTCTGCCAACCCCTTTTCTTCTCCCTTCTTCCTTGCAAGCCTGACTGGATGGCACTCGCCAAGTGCTGCTTTCCGAGGAGGCTCTTTCTCGGGAAAATCCAATCGAATGCCCTAATAAAATCAGTAAGGGTAGTTTCGCACGTCGGGGTAGACTGCATCATTTCCTAATAGTCAGAATGGGATATCACGGAAGAATCAACAGGAGAGGCGATAAAGGCAACAATAAGGAAGTGGGAGAAAGAAAGGGGTTCCGGCAGACGGATTGATCTACGGTTCGCAATCAAGTCTGCCGGAATCCCTTTCTTCTCCCTTCTTCCTTGTAAGCCTGACTAGATGGTACTCGCCAAGTGCTGCTTTTCGGGGAGGCTCTTTCGGAATGGCTAAGAGGGGATGTTCGGGAAAATCAAAATCAGTGGGGCAGTTCTGTCTCCGGGCAGACTGCATCATTTCCTAATAGTCAGAATGGGATATCACGGAAGAATCAACAGGAGAGGCGATAAAGGCAACAATAAGGAAGTGGGAGAAAGAAAGGGGTTCCGGCAGACGGATTGATCTACGGTTCGCAATCAAGTCTGCCGGAACCCTTTCTTCTCCCTTCTTCCTTGTAAGCCTGACTAGATGGCACTCACCAAGTGCTGCTTTTCGGGGAAGTGCTTTCCCGATAACCACACCACCACCCCCGAAAGAATCAACAAGAGGGCGCCCATACACTAGGACAGAAGCGCTAACTAAGAGCCGCTTTCCGGGAAAATGCTTTCCTGATAATCCCCCGGAAAAACCAACAAAGAGACGAACTTCCTACCCAGAACAGAAAAGCTAGCAGAGAGAAGAGAGAAGCACCGCTTAGGCAGACTTGATTGCGAACCGTAGATCAATCCGTCTGCCTAAGCGGTGTTTCTCTCTTCTCTCTGTTAATTTCTCTCTGTTAATTTTCCCTCCGCTGATTTCTGTCAAGCCCGCCTCTACCGGCAAAGCACTTCCCCCACATAGCGCCCCACCGCATCCTGCCATGAAGGCAATTTATTAAATCCTCTTTCAACTAACTTCTCTTTGCTCATCCGGCTGTTTTTCGGGCGTTTTGCCTTTGCGGGAAATTCTTCCGAGGATACAGGGGTTACTTCTACTTCATCCATTCCGGCGGCGCGGAAAATTTCTTTGGCAAATTCGTACCAACTGCAAATCCCCTCATTCGTGGCATGATACTGGCCGTATGCCTCGGATTCCGCCAGATCGACAAGAAGCTTTGCCAGATCATAAGTATACGTGGGAGAGCCAATCTGATCATCCACCACTTTGACCGCCCCATTTTCTTTTCCAAGCCGGAGCATCGTCTTGACAAAATTGTTTCCATTGATGCCAAAAACCCATGAAATCCGAACGATGAAATATTTATTTAATCTTGATTTTACTTCTTGTTCTCCCTCGTACTTTGTTTGTCCGTACACATTCAGCGGGGCGGGCGTATCGTCTGGTTCCCACGGTCTCTCCCCATCACCAGAAAAAATATAATCTGTGCTAAGATAGATCAGCTTACAGTCTAATGCGGCACATGCCTCTGCGATATTTTTTGTCCCCTCTGCATTCACCCGGCGGCAAATCTCCGGTTCATCCTCCGCCCGGTCGACTGCGGTATAAGCGCTGCAATGAATCACTGCATCCGGCGCATTTGCTGTGAGGACTTCCTGCACCTTTTTTTCATCCGTGATATCCATTTCCTCTCTGCCCACGCCGACTGCGTTATGCCCCCGGCGCTTAAGTTCCCCCATTACATCAAATCCAAGCTGTCCTTTCACCCCTGTCACCAAAACCTTCATTCTGCCAAATCCTTTCCATACATCTTTTCAAAATAATTTGCATACTCACCGCTGATGATATTCTCCCACCACTCCTTATGAGTCAGATACCAGTCGATCGTCTGCCGGATTCCGGTCTCAAACGTGTATTGGGGTTTCCAGCCAAGTTCCTTTTCCAGTTTTGAGGGGTCGATCGCATACCGGAGATCGTGTCCCGGCCGGTCTGTCACAAACTCGATCAGGCTTTCCGGCTTTCCTAACTCCTTCAAAATCGTCTTGACCACCTCAAGGTTTGTTTTCTCGTTGTGGCCGCCGACATTATACACTTCGCCGACCCTGCCCTTGTGGATGATAAGATCGATCGCTTCGCAATGATCTGCCACATGAAGCCAGTCGCGGACATTTTCGCCTTTTCCGTATACTGGGAGTTTTTCGTCCGCCAATGCCCGGGAAATGATGAGCGGAATCAATTTTTCCGGAAAATGGTACGGGCCATAATTGTTGGAGCATCTCGAAATCGTCACCGGCAGTCCGTATGTCCTGTGATAAGCAAGTACAAACAAATCTGCACTCGCCTTACTGGAAGAGTAGGGACTGGAGGTGTGAAGCGGCGTATCCTCATGGAAAAAAAGATCCGGGCGGTCGAGCGGAAGGTCTCCGTACACCTCGTCGGTCGACACCTGATGATAGCGTTTTACTCCGTATTCCTTTGATGCATCCAAAAGCACCTGCGTTCCCATGACGTTCGTCTGCACAAAAATCCCGGGATCGCTGATCGAGCGGTCTACATGGCTCTCCGCTGCAAAATTCACGACGATATCCGGCATTTCCTTTGCAAAAAGCCCCATGACAAATTCACGGTCTGCGATATCCCCTCGCACAAATTTATAATTCGGCTTATCCTCGACTGGTTTTAATGTCTCGAGGTTTCCCGCATACGTAAGAAGATCCAGATTTATGATTTCATCCTCCGGATACTTGTTCACCATATGATGCACAAAATTTCCCCCGATAAACCCAGCGCCGCCTGTTACCAATATTTTCATTTTCGTTTCCCTCCTGCGATAAATAATCCCGCCTGCTTCGTAACCTTGATATAGCCTTTCTTGGCAAGCTTCTTTTTCAAAAATAGTTTAAATTCCTCGTATGTCGGAACAAGATACTCCCTCTGGTTTCCGTGGCACGACATGATATAGTCCATCAAGGCGTCTGCGTCCGTCACCTTGAGATAGTCCGGATAGTCTATCCATGTCACGTCATGAAAAAACTTTTGCAGACTGGCTTTCCCATTCTGAATCCCAAAATTTTCATAAAGCCTCACCTGCGAGAGCCGGATCTTCGGTTCAAATTCCCGGACTAATTCCTCAACCTCCCGCATATGGTTCTCGCCATAGGCGGCGCACACAAAAATCCCATCCTCTTTCAGCACCCGGCGAACCTCCGACAGTGCCTGTTTGAGATCCCTCAGATAGAACAGGACAAAATTTGCTGTCACAACGTCAAACGTCTCCGGCTCTTTCTCAATGTGGTGAGCATCCATCACCTGATACGAAAAACAGCTCGTTCCGATATTTTTCGTTCCGGTATTCTGCTTTGTGTCCTCGATCATTCCCGGCGAAAGGTCGGTCAGAAGAATGTGCGTATTTTCCGGAATGCGTTCCAAATTTTCCTTCCACAGCATCCCATTTCCACAGCCGATCTCCAAAACCTCCATCCCGCTTTTTAAGCCGAGGTTCTCATAAATCCACGAAAACCAACTCTTGGGATTGTGGGAATACAGATTGTGGAGTGCGGCCCTCGCACTTAAATTCTTCCCATTTTTGTACTGTTCTACCAGTTCATTATCCATACTGATGATGTGGATCAGCTTCGTGATCTCATCCCAATCCGGATGGTCGGCATGTTCAAACATCTGCGACACGTTGCGGATCGACTCCTCAACCGCCTGAAGATGTTCGATTTTTTTGCGCACAAGAGAGAGCTGCATCTCAAAAGACTTCTGGAGAAAATCCTTGTTTGACTCATTCAGTGACAATTCCTGAATCTCTTCCAGCGAAAAACCGAGAAGCTTAAGAGTAAGGATCCGCTGCAGACGGGCAAATTCTTCCGTGCTGTAATACCGGTATCCATTCTCCGTGATCGTCTCCGGATGGATCAGCCCGATCTTTTCATAATAATGGATCGTGCGGACAGAGACATTCGCCTTTTTGGCAAACTCTCCGGTCAGATACAATTTTTTATCCATGCGCCATCCTCCCCTCTAGACAGCAGACACCATGTGCCGGTCTGTTCGTTTCCCTTAGTATAAACCATGACGTATGGTAACGGTCAACCTTTTTTTCGATTCTTTTTCAAACTTTTTTTATTTTTTTGCCTTTTCGTGATTTTCCTCGGTGGTATCAGGCACTTCTCCCCAAATCCGATCAAATCCTGACGCCCCGCTTTGCAGAGCGCCTCCTTGACAAGTTCGTAATTTTCCGGATTGCGGTATTGGATCAGCGCCCGCTGCATCGCTTTTTCGTGATGCGATTTCGGCACATAGATCCGTTCCATCGTCCGGGGATCAAGTCCGGTATAATACATACAAGTAGAAATCGTCCCCGGCGTCGGATAAAAATCCTGAACCTGCTCGGGCATATAGCCAAGCTCCCTTACATATTCTGCCAGTTCCACCGCCTCTTTCAAAGAAGACCCCGGATGGGAGGACATCAGATAAGGCACCGCATACTGTTCCTTTCCGCTCAGCCGGTTTACCTTTTCATATCGCCGCAAAAAAGCCTCATACACTTTATTTTCCGGTTTTCCCATCGCTCTCAGCACCACATCCGAAACATGCTCGGGCGCTACACGGAGCTGCCCGCTGATGTGATGCTCACACAATTCTTTCAAAAAAGTATCCTCTTTGTCCGCCATCACATAGTCAAACCGGATTCCCGAGCGCACAAATACCTTTTTTACCTTTGGCAGTTTTCGCAGCTCTCGGAGTAAAACGGTATAATCCTTGTGGCTGGCTTTCAGATTTGCGCACGGTTTGGGAAAGAGGCATTGCTTTTTGGTACAGGCTCCGCTTTTCATCTGCTTTTCACAGGCAGGATGACGGAAATTTCCCGTCGGCCCGCCGACGTCATGAATATATCCCTTAAACTCATTATCCTCTGTCATTCGTTTTGCCTCTTCGATGATCGAAGCGTGGCTTCTCGTCTGCACGATCCGCCCCTGATGAAAAGTGAGCGAGCAAAAACTGCAGCCGCCAAAACATCCCCGGCAGCTCGTCAGGCTGAATTTGATCTCACGGATCGCCGGAATCCCGCCCGCTTTCTCATAGTCCGGATGATATGTCCCGACATAGGGATAACTGTACACATCGTCCATTTCCTGTGTCGTCAGCGGCTTTGCCGGCGGATTTTGCACGACAAGAACCTTCCCCGGATAACGCTCTGCCAGAGGCCTTGCGGTAAAGGGATCGGTATTTTCATACTGGAGCATAAAACTCTCCGCATATTTCCGTTTATCTGATGCACTCTCTTCATAGTCGGGAAGTTCGAGGACATCATAAATATCCGCTCCCTCTTTCGTGCGGTACACCGTCCCGGGAACATACGTGATATCCCGAATATCCATTCCGCTGTCCAACGCCTCCGCAATCTCCAAAATACTATGCTCACCCATCCCATAAGAGATCAGATCGGCTCCCGAATCGAGCAGGATCGAGCGTTTGAGCTTGTCCGACCAGTAGTCATAGTGGGCAAGCCTGCGCAGGCTTGCCTCGACCCCTCCCAAGATGATCGGCGTCTTTTTAAATGTTTTCCGGATCAGATTGGAATATACGACTGCGGCATAATCCGGCCGCTTTCCCGCAATACCGCCGGGCGAGTAGGCGTCGTTCCGGCGTCTCTTTTTGTTGACGGTATAGTGGTTTACCATCGAATCCATATTTCCGCTGCTCACCAAAAAAGCGAGCCGGGGTTCTCCGAGGGCGGCGATACTCTCGTCGTCCCTCCAGTCCGGCTGCGCAATAATACCTACTTTATAACCATGTGCCTCCAGATGCCGGCTGATGATCGCTGTCCCGAAAGAAGAGTGATCCACGTAGGCATCCCCTGTGATATACACAAAATCGCACTGTTCCCAACCTCTCCGCCGCATATCCTCTCTGGATACCGGAAGAAACTTTTCTCGATCTTTCATGCAGATACTCCAATCTACTTGATGGAATTATTGCAGATTTTCCACTGCCGCCCGCTCGATCGGCAGTCCTTTTTTATATCTCTCGATAAATTCGTCAAATCCCCTGACGTCCTCTGCATCCGGTGCGACTTCCACGCCCTCATACCCGGCAAATACGTGATCTGCCAAATAGTCGTCTAACGTCTCGCCCGCCGCTTTATTTTTCATATAGGAGGCGAGAAGAGCAATTCCCCACGCACCGCCCTCTCCGGCTGTCTCCATGACAGAAACCGGCGCATTCATCGCCGCCGCCATGATCTTCTGCCCGACGCCTTTTGTCTTAAAGAGACCACCGTGTCCAAGGATGCGCTCTAACGTAACGCCCTCTTTTTTCAAGAGGATATCAAGCCCCACTTTGAGAGCGCCAAGCGCAGTAAAGAGATTCACGCGCATAAAATTGGCAAGGTTAAATTTGCTGTCCGGCGTCCGCACGAACATCGGACGTCCCTGTTCAAATCCAGTGATATGCTCACCGGAAAAATAATTGTAAGCTAACAAGCCGCCGCCATCGGTATCCCCCTCAAGAGCCTTGTTGTACAAAGTCCCATAGAGCTGATCCATGTCTGCCTTGATGCCAAAACTCTCCGCAAATTCGCGGAACAGGTTTACCCATGCGTTCAGATCTGAGGTACAGTTATTGCAGTGTACCATACCGACCGGTTTTCCTGTCGGCGTCGTCACAAGGTCGATCTCTTCATATACTTTCGACAATTCCTTTTCCAGAACGATCATGGCAAATACAGATGTTCCGGCTGAGACATTTCCTGTCCGGACTGCGACGCTGTTTGTCGCCGCCATCCCTGTCCCGGCGTCTCCCTCCGGCGGACAGAGCGGAATCCCTGCTTCGAGATTTCCCGATACATCAAGAAGCCTTGCCCCTTCTTCGGTCAGCTCACCTGCCGCATCTCCGGCGACCAGTACCTCCGGCAAAATATCGTGTAACTTCCACGGATACCCTTTTTCTTTTACTGCCTCATCAAATTTTGCTGTCATCGCGGCGTCAAATTTTTTTGTGCTGCTGTCGATCGGGAACATCCCCGACGCCTCGCCCACACCGAGAACCTTCTTTCCGGTCAGACGCCAGTGTATATAACCCGCAAGGGTTGTCTGGAATGCGATCTTCCCCACATGCTCCTCGCCATTTAAAATCGCCTGATACAGATGAGCGATACTCCATCTCTGCGGGATATTGAAATCAAAGAGGGCAGTCAGCTTTTCAGACGCCTCTCCAGTGATCGTATTTCTCCATGTACGGAATGGGACAAGAAGTTCTCCGTCCTTGTCAAAAACCATATAACCGTGCATCATCGCACTAAAGCCGATCGCACCGACCTTTTTCAGCGTAACCCCATATTGATCCTTTACATCCTGCGCCATCTTTGTGTAGCTGTCCTGAAGGCCGGCCCATATGTCTTCCAGACTGTATGTCCATATGCCATTTTCCAGTCGGTTTTCCCAATCATGGCTTCCCGAGGCGATCGGGGCATTATCCTCGCCGACAAGCACCGCCTTGATGCGGGTAGAACCAAATTCGATTCCAAGTGCGGTCTTTCCATCCTCCAGTGCCTTTACGATTCCGTCTTTTACATTTCCCATAAGATGCTTCCTTTCTCGCAAACGAACAGCACCACCGAGCCACGCCCGACGGTGCTGTCAGAATATATTAGTCTTTCAGTGTCAGTTTTTTATTGGTTTTGCACGATGTCATCATGCCTTTTACTGCGGCTTCATAAAATTTACTCTGTGCTTTCGGATAGGTGATCTGGAATGCGATCTCACCGTTTGACAAGAAACAGTAATAATACTGCACGACATTTTTTCCGGAAACATAACTATAATTACATTCCTTTGCCGATGCCTTCTTCACTGTGATCTTCCGGCTCTTCTTCGCTGTCTCCACAACAGTCTTTCCATTTCTCTTTGACTTCCCATAAGAAGTCCAGATTGTCGCCGACGCCTTTCCGTCCGCTGATTTCAACTTCGTTCCGTCCCCTGTGCCATAATCTGCACGGCTCGTAAACGTAGTCGGATATTTTACATTGTACGCAAATCTTGAGTTATTATAGGTTTTGTATTTTACACTGGCTGCCTTTACTTCCGGAGAGATAATACCTATCATAACCGCCATTACTGCCATAACACACGTTACTTTTCTCATAATCGCTTTCATGATAATGACCTCCTTTACTTTTTCAAACGTTACCATTTGTTAGCCTTTTCCCATAGTTATAACATCTTAATACTATTACTTTATTATAGTATAGCCAACAATATCAATCAATAAGCAAAATCAACAAAATTGATACGTATTGGCACTATAATTTGGTAAATCATACAAATGTTCTCATATATGATATCGCCAAAAAGTCCGAAAAAGTTTAGTTTTTGCCCAAATTTAGTGCTGTCTGGGGGAAATCTCTCCTAGAAAGCGGGAAGGCTCTGCCTCTTTGTGAAACCTCTGTTTTGTATAAGATAAATGCAAATGCTCCCTCGCCCGCGTCATCGCCACATACAAAAGCCGCCTCTCCTCTTCAAGCCCGCCATCCTCGATGGACTTATGATAAGGAACGATGCCTTCGTTGACGTCCGGAATAAACACCGCATCAAACTCCAGTCCCTTCGCGCCATGCATCGTCATCAGCGCCACACCGGGTTCTCGCTTTTCCTCCTGCCCGCGCTTTTCCTTTTCCTCCAGTTTCTTCGCATATTCCTCGATATGGGCAAACCACGCCTGCACAGTCGGATACTCCGCCGCATCCTCCTTTAACTCCTCGACGACATCCTCCCATTCTTTTATATTTACATTCCGCTCAGCGCCATATTCCCTGAGAAATGTATGATACCCGATTCCGTTGTAAATATAATCAACTGCACTGTAGGGCGTCATCTGCCGGAGTGCGTGCAAGTCGTTCTGGAGGGTATTGATCCGCTCGCACATATAAGGCTTGTCCCGGTAGTATTCGTATAATTCCCCAAAAGATATCGTTTCCCCATAAAAAGCAGACCGGCTCAAATACCGCTTCGGACGGTTCGCGATCTTTAAAAATGCCCGGCGGCTCCGGTCGCCATGAGCCATCTCGATATAGGTAAGAATATCTTTTGCGACCCAATGCTCAAATAAATTCTGCACCCGGTCTTTCATCACAAAAGGAATATTATATTCCATGAATTTTCTGGAAAGCAGGGTCATCTGCCTTGCTGTCCGGAACAAAACAGCGGTTTCGTCAAAGGAAATCCCCTGCTTGTGGTACTCCTGTATTTTGGAAAGGATGGCTTCCGCCTGTGAAACCGGCTCGGGATACTCCGCCACATGGACGAGATCCCCGCTTCCCTTGCAGGCGGTCAGATGCTTTTTGTACCGTTTTTTATTATAGCCGATCAGCATAGAAGCCGCCTTTAGGATCTGGCTTGTGCAGCGGTAATTGTTTCCCACCGTCACCTGCGGCAGATTTTTGTATTCTCTGGGAAATGCGAGCATGATATCCGGCCGCGCTCCCCGAAAGCCATAGATCGACTGGTCATCATCGCCGACGATAAAAAGATTATTCTCCGGGCGGGCAAGCATTTTGATATTTTCATATTGGAGGCGGTTGATATCCTGAAATTCATCGATGAGGATATAAGTAAACCGCTTCTGCCATCCGGCAAGGATATCCGGCCGCGCGCGGAACAGTTCGTACGTATACATCACCATATCGTCAAAATCCAGACAGTGGTTTTTCTGCACCCGGCTCTGGTATCCCTGATAAATCTGCCGGAAAATCTCCTCCGGGCAGTTTGCAGAGTAATAATGCCGGATGTCCGTCCCATCGCCTTTGACCCGGCTGATCTCTTTTTCGATCTCCTCAAGAAATTCTTTGCGGTCTTCGATATCGTCATACTCCGTCTCCAAAAGCGCCTCCTCCATAAAACGGTATTTGAGTTTTGGCGTCACGATATCCTTCACCGAATAGTGATAGGCGGCCTTAAGGATCTGAAAAAACAGAGAATGAAATGTGCCAAAGCGCACCGGAAGCTGTCTGCCCCCTGTGATCGCCTCAAACCTCTCCCGCATTTCGACCGACGCCGCTTTTGAAAATGTCACGACAAGGATCTGTGCCGGATTCACGCCATCCTCTTCGATCAGTTTTTTGACCCGCCTAGTGATCACCGTCGTCTTTCCCGCACCCGGCCCCGCCAAAACCATCATCGGCCCCGTTCCGTGTAAGACCGCTTTCTTTTGTTCCTCACTGAGCTTCATTCAGTAACTCAATTCCCTTTCTGATTCGTTTTAAAGATTCCTCTTTCCCGAGAATCTCCATGATCTCATAAGCACCGCCCGGCGTCATCTGCTTTCCGGAAACCGCAGTACGAAGCGGCCAGAGTGCCTGTCCGTTCTTGCAGCCCTTCTGCGCCACATAATCCATCGCAACCTTTTCAATCCCAGAGATGGAATAGTCCTCAAGCTCTTCATACAATGGCAATAATTCCTGAAGTACCTCAAGAGAATTTTCCGGATTTGTCTTCATTTTCTTATGCGTATACATCGCCGGATCGTACTCGGGCAGTTCTTCAAAAAAGTCTATTTTCTCTGTGATATCCGGAAAAACTTCAATCCGGCTCTTCACAAGATCTGCGATTTTCTTTACATCAAGTTCCTTTTTCACGGTCTCCCGAATGACCGGCAGCGCATACTCATAATACCGTTCATCGTCCATCGCCTTGATGTACTCGCCATTCATCCAACGCAGCTTGACCAGATCAAATACCGCCGGAGATTTACTCATCCGCGTATAATCAAACTCTTTGACAAGCTCTGGGAGACTGAATATTTCCCGATCCTCCGACGGACTCCACCCGAGAAGTGCCACATAATTTACGACCGCCTCCGGCACAAAGCCCTGCTCCATCAAATCCTCAAAAGAAGATGAGCCATGCCGCTTGGAAAGCTTTTTGTGGTTCTCGTCCGTGATCGTCGGACAATGCACATAAACCGGAACTTCCCATCCAAACGCCTCATAGAGACGGTTATATTTGGGCGCACTGGACAAATACTCATTTCCACGGACAACATGCGTGATCTCCATCAAATGGTCGTCCACAACATTTGCAAAGTTATAGGTCGGATATCCATCCGCCTTGATCAGCACCATATCGTCAAGCTCTTCATTCGGCGCTGTGATCTTTCCGTAAATTACATCGTCAAAAGAAGTCTCCCCCTCGGTCGGGTTGTTCTGGCGAATTACATAGGGAACGCCTGCCGCTAGTTTTTCCTCCACCTCTTCTTTGGAAAGCGACAGACAGTGCTTATCGTATTTTGCCGCCGATTCCCCTCTCGCCTCTGCGTCCTTGTGAAGCTGCTCAAGTCTCTCTTTGGTACAAAAGCAATAATACGCCTCGCCCTTTTCCACAAGCTGCTTCGCATAGTCCAGATACATCCCGGACTTCATGCGCTCGCTCTGCACATACGGCCCATATCCGCCATCCTTGTCCGGCCCCTCATCGTGTTCAAGCCCGGTCTCTTTCATCGTCTTATATATCAAATCCAATGCGCCCTCCACAAAACGCTCTTGATCCGTATCCTCGATCCTGAGAAGAAAATCTCCGCCCTCATGTTTTGCGATAAGGTACGCATACAGCGCAGTTCTTAAGTTTCCTACATGCATACGCCCTGTCGGACTTGGTGCATATCTGGTTCTGATCTTTTTCATCCTTGTTCCTCCATCTGCCTTTCGGAAATTTTGCCCTGTGTTTTCTTAATTTGAAAAGGGCATCACAAACTTATTATAAGTTGTGATGCCCGATTTGTAAAGGTGGGTAATTTAATTCGTTGCCTTATCCTTCATGTCATTTATTACATCGATCACTGCGTAATAAGCGGATTTTGGACTGTTAAGTCCGTTAAAGATACATGGCTGTCCGAGTGATCTCCATGAAACATTATCATAAAGACTCCAGAAGATAATGCCTGTAACATTTGCACCAGCCTGCTTCTCCTGAATAATCGCTTTCATGATATCATAATAGTAAGCGGCCTGTTTTTTATCCGTCTCGCCTTTATCGAGAAATCCCATTTTCCCTGTAGCAGTATCTCTTCCGTAATTCATCGTGGCGTCAAGCTCCGTGATCTGAATCTCCGTCTCCGGTATATTGACATGGAACATTTCCAAAGCCTTCTTGTAGTTCAGCACACTTGGATACGACAGGTCGAGATGGGACTGCATCCCCACGCCATCACACAACTTCTCATCGCAGTTGAGATAATTCACGAGGTGGCAGATATCCTCCGACACATCATACGTGTTGAAGTCATTGTAGAAGAGTTTGATCTCTGTATGGTTATGCTCGACTAACTCCTCGCGGGCGATCTTGAATGCCAGTTTCACATATGCCGGTTCGGTCGTCATTCCGCTCTGTGTACCGTTTGGATTGCTCGAAGATTTTGTTCCGGTATAAGAACCATAAATCTTTTCGTAATACGTCGGGTCGTCACGCTGATCTGCTTCATGGCTGTGGAAATACTCATTCACTACATCCCACGCATAGATCACATCCGCATTTTCACTGCTGAGTACATGCGTCATGACCGAACGGATATAAAACTCGATCCGCTTGTTCATTGTCTCCGCAGAGACGTTATAGTTATTTTTCGGATTATTTTTATTTGTCTTAAAACTCTTCTGGAAGAAGTATACCGGGGTCTGCTCATGCCACAAAAGCGTATGCGCACGAATCTTTAATCCGGCTTTTTTCGCCTCTTTTAAGATCGTATCGATTCCATTAAAATCAAGCTGCGGCACAACTGCAGTGCCATCCTTCATGTTATCCGCATCCTCTGCATATCCTGCCGGAATCACATAATCTGGATTGTTCTTCACTTCATCTAAAGTTAAGAGTGTCGCTTTTGTTCCCAAGACAGCATCCGGTTTCATCTCATTTCCCGGCGTCACACAGTTGTATTGGGATTTCATGAAATCCACACACTCCTGTCCCAGAATATCCGCATAACTACAGGATGTACCGATAAATGGGAACATGTCTTTGTACGTGTCATAGATCGAAGTCAGATTATCTACTGGAACTGCCTTATCGACACACTCGATCTTCACATCATCCACGTAAATATCCGGAAATTCGCGTGTCTCAGTGCTGTATGGATTTTCCAGATAGATCGCATAGTGGTAGAAAGAATCCGGAACACTAAATCTCCCTGAAATCTGCGTCCACTGCTTCGGCGCAGCTTTCGTTTCAAAATTGCTATAAACCTTCTCGGATTCCTCTAACGTCTGAATCTCCTGTGAAAATACCAACTGATCATTAGAAGTGCTATCACTTGCATACCTTACATACGCAGTAAAGTTGTATGTTCCACCCTTGCTGATGATATCCCCGACATTCTCCAGATCGATCCGGACGCCGTCAAAGGAACGGTCACGGTTACTTACTTTCAGGCACTTTCCGCCCTCATGTCCCTCATCGACAATGCTCAAAACTTCCCCACACTGCCGGTCTGTGAGTACGCCATCTACGACATACTGGATACCTTCTTCCCCGATCGGAACCTCTTTGATGGTAGAATCTTCAAAATCATCTGTAAATACGGTCTCGGATGACTCTAGACGAGGATTCGTTTCTTTCATCGTCTCCGGATCTGTCGGGTCATCTACCGTGACATTGATGTTTGTATTTAATGTCTTTTTGACGTAAGGTGAAACAGTCGGTGGCGGATTCGTCGTTGTATCCGATGAACCTACCGGTGCGGCAGGCGATGCAACAGAGGAAGTCTGCGTCGGCGCTGCTGTGACCGGTGCGGCGGTTTCTTTTCCCGTATCCTTCGCAGAATCTGCCGCTTTAACTGTTACTTTTACCTTTAATGAAACTGGCTTACTTTTTCCCTTTATGGTGATTTTGGCAGTCACAACCGCACTTCCTGCTTTCTTTCCTGTGATCGTAAATGCGGTTTTGCCATTTTTCTTAACTGTCGCATTTTTCTTCTTGTTGCTCGTTACAGCGAGTTTTTTGATCTTTTTTGCTTTTACGTTTTTAATCTTTACTTTTGCCGATTTTTTTACTTTAACCGTCACTTTGGTTTTGCTCAGTTTCGGTTTTTTCGCAGCTGCCGCTTCCGTTTCGGGAGAAGCGATTCCGGCGAGCGTTATTGTAAGTGCAACAACAACCGCTTTCGCAACTGCGCTTTTTACATTTCTTCGCATGAAAAATACCTCCTTGACTAGACTTGACTTCGCTCAATCGTGTCACCGCGCGATATTGTTTGTTTAAAAAAAGGTGCATACGCATTGATATGCACCTTTTTATTTAACTTACAACCATTTTTAATACCTTTTAAATCACTATGCTGTAGGTAATTTAGCGAGTAATTTTACATTAGAAATCTCATATGGTGCAGGCTTTGCACCGTTACTATCCTTACCTATACCTTTTACACCTATCATAAGAAGGAACTTGTTTGGTATATTTTCAGGAACGCCTGTACCATTTGCAAAGGAAAGAACAATATCCTCTGAGGCTCCGGCAGCGAGTTGATCCGTATAATTCGACTCTGCATAATTAGATGCAAGAATTTTTTTATACCATCCTAAATTACCACCGTTTCCTTTACCATTCCACTCAAGCCAGTTGCCTCCTTCTTCATTCACTACTGCCTGTGTCCACTTATTTATTGATCCTGTACCAGCGTTTTTCAATGTAAACTGTATTCCGGCATAATCCGTTAATTTGCTGCCTTGCGGTAGCTCAACTGTAATACCAATACAATCATCATAGTTAGACTGATCTGACATTTTTGCCACACCATTCTCTACTTTAAAAGTATTTGTATTATCAGAAGCAGATATGGTATTGTCTGCTGTTATAGTAATCGGAAAGTCTGTCAGTTCCTTACCTGCAGCACGTACTTTGAGTGTCTTTTTAACTTCAAGCGTTGCACCTTTTTTCGTCGTTACCGAAGCGACGATCGTTGCTGTCTCTACCTCAGCCTTAGCAATAATCTTTGCCTTTGTCGGATTAGCAGTATCTTTCACAATCTCTACTTCATTAGCAGCATCGGATGTACTCCATGTAACATCTTCTACTTCTGCGTTCTGTACCGAAACTTCTGCTGTCGTTGATTCTCCTACTGCGATGTTTGACTTAGCTAATGTCATATCTGCTACCGGTGCTAACTCAGTTGGTTCTTTTGCCCCTACCAGACGGATTTCTTTGATCCTAGAATCAGAGCCATAATCATTCGAGTTATGCCATGACACCCCGATTGCTTCTGCATTTTTTGCGTTGGAAGCCGAGATAAAAGCATCGTCCCATTTAGAAATATCATATGTCACGGTACGACTACCTTCGCTAAAGTTGTCTGCACCTTCAAATTTCTCCTGCTTGTTCCAAAAGCTGCTTGCATTTCCAAATACTTTAAGGCTTGTCTCTGTCCATGCCTCTTCCACATCAATTTCAATCTTTGTATACTGGGTAAGATCTACTTTCTCTGCGTTAACGTTTACAGTAACTTTTCCTTCAGCATCTGTCTTTGTTGTGATATCATCTTCAGAGATCGGCTTGATATAAAATGCCACACCACTGTTCTGGGCATGCACAGAAGTAAACTTCACACCGTTATTGGCAAACTCGACATCTTTACGATAACCGCCCGGGTCAGCACCAGTAAGCGCACGTATTTTATCACTTGTAGCCTGAGCCTCGTTCAGTTCAGAGATGGTGATCACATAAGGATCTGTCTGACCATAAACCTGTTTGGAAAGATCTTTGTCATCCGTTGTGGTGCCACTTCCACCACCCTGTCCGCCGCCTTGACCGCCATTTCCGCCCTGATCATCATTTCCTACCGGAGCCGGTGTTGTCACGTTCGGAGCAGTTGTCGGTGCGGTCGTTGGAGCTGCCGTCGGTGTAACGTCAACTACCTTCTTTGCGTTTGTTACTTTCACTTTCAAAGACAGCTTTGTTGCTTTTTTCTGTCCTTTCAAAGTAACAGAAACAGTAACTTTTGCACTTCCTTTTTTCTTTCCTGTTACTTTAACAGCTGTCTTACCAGATGCCTTTGCTGTAGCAATTTTTGTTTTATTGCTCTTTACGGAAAGCTTCTTTACCTGACTTTTCTTTGCGTTTTTCTTTCCGATTTTAATTGTTACTTTTTTGCTCTTACCTTTTACAACCGTTACGGATTTTGCAGAAAGCTTTGCTTTCTTCGCTGCGTCTGCGTCCGGAGCTGCTGTTCCGGCAAGTGCTACAGTCAACGCAACTGCCATAACTTTTGCCAAAGTTCTTTTGAGATTCTTTTTCAAAACTCTTACCTCCTACTTTTTGTTTGATTTTTTATTTAATAAATATCCCGAGGGGATAGTTTATTACGGTTTATCTTTTACAAACTGGATCTTATTGATCGTTCCGGTTACGCCTGCCGTGTTAAATGCCACTCCAACTGCATCCACCGCTGTAAGATCAATTCCTGCAAAGTCTGCGATCGGGAAATAATAGCATCCGTCGGAGCCTTTATATGCAGCTTTTCCGGCTACCGTTATACCGCTTGCCCAATCACTTCCATCATTCAGCATCTTGACAGAAATATCCGAATCTACCGTTACATCCACTTTGATATACTGGTAATCGTACTGCGTCAAATCTATTTTCTTGTGACGTATCTTCAAGTCATAAACCTTTTCATCATCGCCTACGCGCTGGCTGATCACACGGTTTTCCGTCGAGCAATTCACAAAGTCAAGATAGAATGCCATACCGGAAACGTCATTTGCCACCGCTTTCGAGGTAAAGGATATACCGTCCGAATCATCGCCATTAAACTTCGTGACGTCGCGGTAGTCACCTTTTCTGGAAGCCTGTGCCTCGACCTTCTTTGTGAACTCTTCTTTCTTGATGCCAAGCTGCGCACGCTTTACACTACTGGTTGCGACAGCCTCATTCAAAGATGTTGTATGCACGCGCCCATCCTCAAAATGATATGCATAATCCGGCGAGAACGTAATGTCCTTAATGGTATATTTACATTCCGGATCCTCGAAACTAGCCGGATGCATCGGTGCATTATTGGACTTGATCACCATGTAGCGGATTTTGCTCAGATCCATCTTTCCGCCGCCATACTGCCATACGACATTTACCGTTTCTTCCCCTTTTGTCACGAAGTGACCGTTGCTCATACGCTCAGAGGCACTTCCCTCAAAGAACGGATAGTAGTTCCACTGTGCTTCTTCCCACCAGTCATACGCATCGCCAAGACTTTTCCGGAACGTAAGATTGGTTTCCGCAGAATACAGCTCGATCGCAAACTGCCCTGCCGAATAACCGGTTATGCTAAACGACTGGTACTGCGTCATATCCACATCCTGACCGAAGTCATAGATCGCATACTGGCTTGCGCCTGTGTACGGGATCGTGATGCTTCCGTCATCATTGACCGTCGGCTTCAACGTAGCTTCTTTCGTCGGGTCTTCACGATCCATGAGCGTAATATATTTACTTAAATCCGTGAGATCGATTTTCAATGGTGCATCCGCATAATCCGGCTCTTTTACCGTGATCGTAAGACTCTGGCTGATCGCAGGATTATCCTTCGAGGTGACTGTGATCACTACCGTTCCGGCAGATTCTGCATATACGTTACCCTCTTTATCCACCGTTGCTATATTCCGGTCACTCGAAGTCCAGACAACCTCCTGATGGGTTGTGTTCTCCGGTGTAAATACCGGCTCAAGTTTGGTTGTGGAATCTACCACCATCTGCTCCGGTTTTTTCTTAATATCAATTCCCGTGATTGGAATATCTGCTGTCACAAGCTGTACATCATCGATATAGATCTTCATATGATAACCGTATGGCGCATACATTCCTTTATAGGTAGAACCGAATACCATGTCAAATGTTGTGCTGTCCAGCATGTTGCCATCTGCCGAAGTTTTCATCCTTTCTGTATTGAACAGAATCGTTCGTTTGGCAAATCCAACCGTGGCATCCGCTTCGTTTTCTTTGTATCCCGGCGAACAACTC
This sequence comes from Roseburia sp., assembly GCA_023664685.1. Lineage (GTDB taxonomy): Bacteria > Bacillota > Clostridia > Lachnospirales > Lachnospiraceae > Eubacterium_F. Next base: position 25,133 of record JAMPFC010000041.1, read on the forward strand.
TTTTCTCCGTATTTTCCTTCTGACCATTTTGTAAAGAAGGCAGGGAACACTTTCTGGTTTTCCGTCGTTTCTAAGTCGTTATACAGCTTAGCTGCATAATCTTTATCCTCGCCTGTCGCCATAGAAGCATCCGCCTTGAACTTGAAATACTCCCCGCTCTCCGCCAGACTTGTATCAAAATAGTACTGCGGCGTTATGCTGCCTGCCGGCGCAAAATAACATGCAATCGTCTTGTACTGGCAATCCGGCGTGTTCGCCACAACCCGGCAGTTAAATCTCACACCGACAAATTTGCTCAACTTCGTTGAGGCATCACACTCTGCCAGTTTGGAAAGATCCACCGTAAATACCGGCGCAAAGTCGTATGCCTGTGTATCCCCGTACGTATAATCGATTTCAAGGCATTTATTCTCCGCATTCTCCGGATCCTGTACAACCTTCATCGTTCCTACGTTGCTATTTGCATATGCCTCGCCTTTCGTCGCACCGCCTTCTGCCAACGTCGTCCAGTCAGTCCCCACTTCATAGCTCTCAAAGTTCTGTACGTCCGTTCCAATATACGGATCAGGCTCAGCAGTCGGCGCCGATGTCTTGTCGCTGACAAACGGAGTAACCTTCAGTTTCATCTTTGCTTTTTTGCCACTTCCGTCCATCGCAGTCGCAGTGATCGTAGCAGTCCCTTTTTTCCTCGCAGACACCTTACAACTTGTACCCACT
>JAMPFC010000042.1 GCA_023664685.1 Roseburia sp.
TACGCTTATTATGAAAAAACAGGCAAGAGGTATGACAACAGCAGAGATTGCAGAGTTGTTTGAAGAGGATGAAAGTTTGATCGAGCGTGTGCTTTTGGCAGCAGCGCAGGCGGGATCAAATGAGGCAGAGAAGATTTATGACTGTCTTGTTTGAAGACTAGGAAATTGTGAGCGTATCATGGAAGGAGGCGGAGGGGGTGAAAAAATCCCCCTCAAAAAATCTCACAAATTTACCTGTGTCTATTTTTAAGGGAGGATTTCTTTTTTATTTATAGTCTACAAGATCCACATAAAACTTCCGGTAATCCGTCCGCTTTTCTTTTGTTGCGGCGATCGCTGTCCGGGGATGCTGGTTCAACTGCCCGGTCAGAAGATACGGAATGTCGTAGCCCCAGACGACATCCTGTTTCTTTAATGGAACGATTTCTTTTTCCAAAATATCAAGAATCGGAAGGATGTTGTATTTGGGATTTTTCAAAAAGCCGAGCAGGATTTCACTGGCACAGTTTCCGGCGCCCCGGCCCATTCCGCTCACGGTTACATCCAGATAACTCACGCCTCTTGAAAGGGCATCGATGGTATTGGCAAAAGCGAGCTGTTGGTTATTGTGGGCGTGGATTCCGATAAATTTATTGTATTTTTCGCCAAAGGAAAGATAACGGTCTGCCAGTTTACGCATCTGCTCCGGATAGATGGCGCCATAACTGTCCACGATATAGATCCCATCTGCCGGACTTTCACCGATCAGTGCGAGCGCCTCATCAATATCTGTGTTGTTTGCGTTGGAGATCGCCATAATATTAACCGTTGTCTCGTACCCTTTTTCATGACAATATTCCACCATCTCGATCGCAGCCGGAATTGTATTGATATAAGTAGCGATCCGCACCATGTCGATCACGCTGTCGCTTTTGTCAATGATATCATGTTTGAAATCAGTACGTCCGACGTCTGCCATAACGGTAATTTTCATATCCGAATCGTTTTCTCCTACGATCCTGCGGATATCTTCTTCATCACAGAATTTCCAAGGGCCGAAATCCTCCACCGGAAAAATATCTTTGGATGCTTTATAGCCAAACTCCATATAATCAACCCCGGCTTTGATGTTAGCACAGTAAAGATTTTTTACAAATTCATCGGTAAACCGGAAATCGTTTACCAATCCGCCATCACGTATCGTTGCGTCTACCACCCGTACATCCGGACGGTAGGATAGTATTGTTCCTTTTGTTTTCATGATAGATAGAACCTCCTTCTTTTGTGGCAGTCCGGTTTTTGCCGGATCATGAAATACCCACGGATTCTATTGTATCAGAAAACGTGTAAAAAGTGAAGAATGAAATTTATTTTCGGAATTGTGGTCACTAATATGGCTGATGGACTTTTGATATTTTGAAAATACTTGCTTAATATTTGATTTTATGGTATAATTTACAAAAATCAAGTGTACGTAGTAAAACGTAGTAGAAAGGAGAAAAAGATATGTTAAAAAAAGTAGCAAAAAAATTAATTATTGTTGCACTTTTGATTTTAGTATCTTCGAATATTAATTTTACTAATGCAAGTGCACAACGAGACAAACCAACTGAAACTTGGAATCTGAGTAGCAAAGGAACATATTATGGGTCGGGGAGTGCTAAAAATGTTAATTTATTTTCAAATTACATGTACACAGGTGCTAGTAAATTGAAAGTAATGGTGAATAATCTTGAAAATCAGGATTTAACTGTGGAAATTTATAGAAGCGATAGTTTGGTTTGCTATTATCGTTATGTGGTTCCAGCAAAAGAAGGTCATATATTTTCTATGAATAGCAACAGTAGTAAAAAATACTATTTTAAATTTATTAGACCTTGTAAATTTGATTGGTGGGTTCAAGCAGGATGATTATAAATTGTTTTAATAATTTTAATTTATTATATTTAGGTACTGTATAGTGCCTAAATATAATAAATATGTAATTTACAGAAAGGACATTTCCATGAGCATCCATGAATTGTTTTCTTTTGCCCTACAATATTTAAAACTTGGTTTGATTGTGGGTATTCTTTTTTTAATGGGGCAGTATTTTCTCAAAAAGCACATCATGCATACTGCCATATCAGGAAAACATCTTTTTTGTAATTTTGTCTTTGTGATGTATTTTGTCGTGTTATTATGCGCAACGCTTGCCAGAGACGGATATGAGCGGATAGTAAAAATTCAGCCGTTCAGTTCATACATGGCTGCATGGAACAGCGCATCTTCTTCCGAATGGAGAAATTTATTTATCAATATCCTTCTCTTTATTCCGCTTGGATTTCTTCTTCCTTTGTTATCCGCAAAATGGAACAAATGTTGGAAAACATATGCATGTGGGGCGTTGACTGCCCTTTTGATTGAATGCCTGCAGTTTACCTTTCACCGTGGAATTGTTGAATTTGATGATTTTCTAAACAATACGCTCGGAACGGTAATCGGGTATGGGTTCAGTCAGATTGTATATGCGATTGCTGATGCCTTAAAAAACAAAAAAAAGATTTGCAGTGTCCGGCTCGCCTTGTATCAGATTCCGTTTGCTGTTGTCATCGCCGGCTATGTCATTTTCTTTTTTTTATATTCTCAGCTGCAGTTGGGAACTCTGCCATGCAGATACAGTGAGATTGTCAATATGTCTCAAATTAAAGTGGAATCCGACCGTGAAATAACCGCAAATGAGACGGAAAACTATGTATACATCGGAACTTTGATGTCTGAAAAAGAGAGTGCGTTATTTGCTGCTGATTATTTTCAAAAACTGGGCGATGAATTGGATGAGACACAAAATAATTATTATGAAAATACTGCCATGTTCAAGTCAAAATCCATGCAGTATATCCTCACGGTAACTTATCGTGGCGGCGGGTATGAATTGACGGATTTTGGTTCTGACGCGGAAGAAGAAACTTCTTTTTCTGCAAGGACGAGCGACTTATCTGCTGAAAAAATCAAAAGTCTTTTACAGCAGTATCATGTGACGGTTCCGAATCAGGCAGACTTTGCCGAGTTGGGAGACGGAGAGTATCAGTTTGCCATCCATATGAAAAAAGAAGGGGATTGTTGGTATGATGGGGTATGCACCGTCATTCCTGCAAAAAACCAGTGGCTCTCGCATCTGAATTATCATATCTTTTGTTTTTCCGACGAGAAAACGATTGATATCAAATCGGAACAGCAAGCTTATAAAGAGCTGAAGGAAGGAAAATTCATTATCCCGGAAGAGATGGATAATATCGCAGACATAACAAGTCTCTGTATCAAAGACATAACAATCGTTTATGAACTTGACAGCAGGGGATATGCGCAGCCGGTCTATGAATTTCATGTAGCGGTTAATCAGGATAAAAATAATATGGTTCAGATAAAAATTCCGGCGATTTAATGTTATGATGTTGTTCCGCTGTCCTATTGCATATCAATCCGTTCTTGTCGTCTGATTTATCGTGTGTTATAATTTCTATTGTAAAAGAAGACGGTTCCATGATTTTCAAAGCAAAAAATGGTGCAGAAATCATAGAAAAAATAAACATGGATGAAGAGAAAGTCATGGACGAACTTACGAATTTAATTATTATAATGGAGTATTCAAGATTACCCAAGTGGATTGGGAGAAAGGAGAATAATCCATATCCTCAAAAGAGGATATTTGGATTATACGTAAGAAAATGGATTACAAGAAAGCAGGAGTTGACATTGAGGCTGGCTACAAAGCTGTTTCTCTCATGAAAGAGCATATTGCGTCCACGATGAGGCCGGAAGTACTGAGTGATATCGGCGGTTTCTCGGGCGCATTTTCTATGAAGAGATTTGTGGAGATGGAAGAGCCTACCCTTGTGTCCGGGACAGACGGTGTTGGGACGAAACTGAAACTGGCATTTCTTTTGGACAAGCATAATACGATCGGCATCGACTGTGTGGCAATGTGTGTAAACGACATTGCGTGTGCTGGCGGTGAGCCATTATTTTTCCTTGATTATATCGCCTGTGGCAAAAATGAACCGGGGAAGATCGCTGAGATCGTAAGCGGTGTGGCAGAGGGATGTCGTCAGGCGGGCGCCGCGCTGATCGGCGGCGAGACTGCGGAGATGCCGGGCTTTTATCCAGTGGATGAGTACGATCTGGCTGGATTTTCGGTGGGGATCGTAGACAAAAAGAATATGATCACCGGGCAGGAGTTGAAGGCAGGGGACGTCCTTGTGGGAATGGCTTCTTCTGGTATCCACAGCAATGGATATTCTCTTGTAAGACAGGTGTTTGCGATGAGCAGGGAGGCACTCGGAAGACGTTATGAGAGCCTTTCGGGAACGCTTGGCGATACGCTTCTTACCCCTACGAAAATATATGTAAAGGCACTCCGTTCTATCCGGGAGGCGGGTGTGACGATCAAATCGTGCTGTCACATTACCGGCGGCGGTTTTTATGAAAATGTTCCGCGCATGCTGAAAGAGGGAACGCATGCGGTTATTGATAAGAGGAGTTTTGTAATTCCGCCGATTTTTGAGATGCTTGCCAAAGATGGAAATGTAGCGGAGGAGGCAATGTATAACACCTATAATATGGGCGTCGGAATGGTCATGGCGGTTGCTCCTGAAGATGTGGATAAGACGACAGCCGCGATAAGGGATGCCGGAGAGACTCCGTATGTGATCGGCGAGGTTATAGATGGTGAAAGAGGCGTTTCAATCAATTAAAAGGAGGATTTAGAGCGGATGATAAAGGCAGCAGTTCTTGTTTCAGGGGGAGGGACGAATCTTCAAGCGATCATTGACCGCTCACTGGACGGGACGATCACAAATGCGTCGATCAGCCTTGTGATCAGCAATAAAGCAGGAGCATATGCACTAGAGCGCGCCGGGAAGCATGGGATTAAAAGTGAAGTGATCGTGCCAAAAGAGTATTCTACAAGAGAAGAATATGGTGAGGCCATGATCCGGTGTCTGGAGGAAAATGAGATCGATCTCGTTGTCCTTGCCGGATTTCTTGTGATCCTGCCCACAAATTTTGTAAAGAAGTTTGAGGGAAAAATGATCAACATCCATCCGTCCCTGATCCCATCCCACTGCGGGCCGGGATATTATGGGCTGAAAGTACATGAAAGCGTGCTTGCCAGAGGAAATAAAGTGACAGGAGCCACGGTTCATTTTGTGAATGAAATCGCAGACGGAGGCCCGATCATCGCACAGAAGGCGGTGGAGGTACGGGATGATGACACACCGGAAACTCTCCAAAAAAGGGTTATGGAGCAGGCAGAGTGGATCTTGCTGCCGCAAGTGATTGATGATCTTGCAAATGACCGGCTTAAAATTGTGAATGGAGTTGTAAAACGGAAAATAGATGGAGGATTTTAACGATGAAGGTACTGATTGTAGGAAGCGGCGGACGTGAGCATGCGATCGCTGTAAGTGTAGCGAAGAGCAAACAGGTGGATCAGATTTACTGTGCGCCCGGGAATGCGGGAATCGCAGGGATTGCAGAATGTGTGGATATTGGCGCAATGGAATTTGACCGTCTGGCTGATTTTGCGGAGGAAAAGGCGGTTGAGCTGACGATCATCGGCATGGATGACCCTCTGGTGGGCGGCGTTGTTGATGTGTTTGAAAAACGCGGCCTGCGGGTATTCGGTCCGCGTAAGAATGCGGCGATCATTGAGGGGAGCAAGGCATTTTCCAAAGATTTAATGAAAAAATATAATATCCCGACAGCAGCTTATGAAAATTTTGACAGCCCGGAAAAGGCGCTTGCCTATTTAGAGACAGCGAAGATGCCGATCGTTTTGAAGGCGGACGGACTGGCTCTTGGCAAGGGGGTTTTGATCTGCAATACGCTTGAGGAGGCGAAAGCAGGGGTAAAGACCCTGATGCTGGACAAGCAGTTCGGGGACGCGGGAAACCAAATCGTAATTGAGGAATTTATGACGGGGCCGGAGGTGTCTGTGCTTTGTTATTGTGATGGGACGCATATCAAGCCGATGACGAGCGCACAAGACCATAAGCGTGCAAAAGACAATGACGAGGGCCTGAATACAGGCGGGATGGGGACATTTTCACCCAGTCCGTTTTATGATGCCGGTGTGCAGAAATTCTGCGAAGAAAAGGTGTATCAGCCCACGATGGATGCGATGAAGGCAGAGGGAAGGGATTTTACCGGGATTCTTTTTGTCGGTCTGATGCTCACGCCGGATGGCCCGAAAGTATTGGAATATAATGCGAGATTTGGCGATCCGGAGGCGCAGGTGGTTCTTCCCCGCATGAAAAATGATATCGTAGATGTGATGAACGCCTGCATCGATGGAAAATTAGATGAAGTGGATCTCCAGTTTGAGGATAATGCGGCGGTTTGCGTCGTGCTTGCCTCGGACGGTTATCCGGAGAAATATGAGAAAGGAAAAGTCATCACCGGATTTGAGAATTTTGACGGGAAGGATGGCTATTATGTGTTCCATGCCGGGACGAAATTTGCGGGCGACGATATTGTCACAAATGGCGGACGTGTACTCGGTGTGACAGCCAAAGGAAAAAATCTTCTTGAGGCGCGGGAAAACGCTTATAAGGCAACGGAATGGATTTCATTTGAAAATAAGTATATGAGGCATGATATCGCCAAAGCGATCGACCAAATATAAAACTATATTAAAAGAAAAAGGAGATAGATTATGTATTCATTTGAAGAAGTTGTAAAAGCAGATCCGGAACTTGCAAAAGCGATGGAACTAGAGACAGGCAGACAAAACGATCACATTGAGCTGATCGCTTCGGAGAACTTTGTAAGCAAAGCGGTTATGGCAGCGATGGGAAGCACTTGTACGAACAAGTATGCAGAGGGGTATCCGGGAAAGCGGTATTATGGCGGATGCCAGTATGTGGATATGATCGAGGAACTCGCAAGGAACCGGGCAAAGGAATTGTTCCAGTGTACGTATGCTAACGTGCAGCCGCATTCCGGCGCACAGGCGAATATGGCAGTGTTTTTTGCGCTTGTAAAACCGGGCGAGACAGTGATGGGCATGAATCTTGATCATGGCGGACATCTTTCCCACGGAAGCCCTGCCAATATTTCAGGAACATATTATAACATTGTTCCTTACGGGGTCAATGACGAAGGATTTATTGATTATGATGAAGTCAGAAGAATTGCCAAAGAGTGCAAGCCGAAAATGATCATTGCCGGAGCCAGTGCTTACTGCCGGAAGATTGATTTCAAGAAATTCCGTGAGATCGCTGACGAAGTGGGTGCATTCCTTATGGTGGATATGGCTCATATCGCAGGCCTTATTGCAGCCGGGGTGCATGAGAGTCCGATCCCATATGCGCATGTCACGACGACGACGACGCACAAGACGCTGCGTGGCCCGCGCGGGGGAATGATCCTTTCCAGTGAGGAGTTTGCGACGGAGCATAAGCTGAACAAATCCATATTCCCGGGTACACAGGGTGGCCCGTTGATGCATGTGATCGCCGCAAAGGCAGTGTGCTTTAAGGAGGCTCTTGATCCGAGTTTTAAGGAGTACGGAAAAAATATTATAGCAAATGCGCAGGCGCTCAGCAAAGGACTGATGAACCGCGGAATCGATATCGTGTCCGGCGGAACGGATAACCATTTGATGTTAGTTGATCTTGTGAAAAAGGGCCTGACCGGAAAACAGGTTGAGGCATGGTTAGATGAGGCAAATATTACAGCAAATAAAAATACGATTCCAAACGATCCGCAGAGTCCGTTTGTGACGAGCGGTGTCCGTCTTGGTACAGCGGCTGTTACGACGCGTGGCATGAATACGGATGATATGGATCAGATCGCAGAGGCGATCGCGATGCTGATCGATGATGCGGATGCCAATAAAGCAAAAGCAATGGAGATTGTCAAAACACTGACAGATAAGTATCCGTTGTATTGATCTGACTTTTTGGTTCGTAAATAATAGATTGGAATAGTTATAAAGAGCAGAGCTGAAAATATAGCATGATACGCCATCGTGCTAAGTTCTGCTCTTATCTATCTTATACCGTTTGGAATATGATGTTTCGTGTCGAATATTGCTAACATTTGAAAAATATTCGTGTAATTTAGTGTTAAATTTCGCATAAAAATGCTTGATTTTTACACGAATAAACAGTATACTATCAATAGGAACTCTTAATAATAAAAGAAATTCGTTGTTTTGATGATAAGGTATACATGGGAAAGAAGGAGAGTTAGCAATGTATCGGAAGATTATGGGATATTTAAAAACGTGGAAAGAAGAGAAGCATCGAAAACCCCTTGTCTTACAAGGGGCAAGACAGGTGGGAAAGACCTATTCGATTCTGGAGTTTGGGCGTACGCACTATGAGAATGTGGCATACTTTAACTTTGAAACGAATCCAAAACTAAATGAAACCTTTGCGGAAGATATCAGCCCGGAATACCTGATCCCTATTTTATCTCATATTGCGGGGCAGACGATCGTAAGGGAAAAAACACTGGTTGTCTTTGATGAGATCCAATTATGTGAACGAGCATTGACAAGCCTGAAATATTTTTGTGAGGATGCTCCCGAGTATCATATCATTGTGGCGGGGAGTCTGCTTGGGATCGCAGTTAACCGGGATAATTTTTCATTTCCTGTCGGGAAAGTGGATATGAAGACGCTGTATCCGATGGATGTGGAAGAATTTATGCTGGCTCTTGGGGAGGATGCGCTAGTGGCCCAGATAAAAACATGCTTTGACACAGATACACCAATGCCGCCTGCCCTGCATGATGCGGCGATGAAGCGGTACCGCCAGTATCTTGTGACGGGAGGTATGCCCGAGTGTGTGCTGCAATTCGTCGAAACACAGGATTATATTCTTGTGCGGCATACGCAGAACACGATTCTGGCTAGTTATCTCAACGATATGAGCAAGTACAATAATCTCAACGAGATTAAGAAAACGAGGCTTGTTTATGACAATATTACGGTTCAGCTTTCTAAGAAAAATACCCGTTTTCAATACAAATTGATAAAAAAGGGCGGGCGTGCTTCTGAATTTGAAAATGCGATTGAATGGCTCTGCTTGTCGGGGATCGTTTCGCGGATCTACAAAGTAGAGCAGATTAAAAAACCGCTTGAAAATTATCGTAATATTGATGCGTTCAAGATCTATGTATCGGATTTGGGACTGCTTTGTGCCAAGAAGGATTTAGTGGCAAATGATATTCTCTATATGGTAGAGGAGCTGAATGATTTCAAAGGCGGTATGGCTGAAAATTACGTTCAAGTACAGCTTATGGCAAACGGATACCGCATGTATTATTGGGAGTCGGTGCGTGGTGCGGAAATTGACTTTGTGATACAGAGAGATGGTCAGTTGATTCCCATAGAAGTAAAATCAGCGGATAATACGAAAGCAAAAAGTCTCAAGGTTTATATGGATGCATATCATCCTGCCTATGCGATCAAACTTTCCGCAAAAAATTTTGGGGTTGAGGACGGAAAAAAAACGATTCCTCTTTATGCTGCTTTTTGTATTTGAATTTTGCGGGGTTATAGGAGAAAACCATATGGAGGAGTATAAGTATGATCAAGGCAGTTATCTTTGATATGTATGAAACATTAATCACTCTGTTTGATAGTCCACCATACTTTGGAACACAAATGGCAGAAGATTTAGGAATACCCGAAAATATATTTCGAGAGTTATGGAGACATACAGACCATGATCGGACAATTGGGAAAATAACGTTAGAAGATGCACTCGAAGATATTATGAGAAAAAGCAAATGTTATTCCAAAGAATTATTAAATTTGGTAGTGCAGAAGCGAATAGACAAGAAAAACGAGTGTTTTGAACATTTACATAAAGAAATTATCCCTATGTTACGTATTTTAAAGAAAAAGCAAATAAAAATAGGGTTGATCAGTAATTGTTTTTCAGAGGAAGCAAGTGCGATAAAAGGCAGCATTTTATATCCATATTTTGATGTTAGCTTTTTATCATTTGAACAGGGTGTTGCAAAACCCGATAAAGAAATCTATTATCGGTGTATGAAAAAGCTTCATGTGAATGCTGAAGAATGTCTATATGTAGGTGATGGAGGCAGCCAAGAATTGGAAACTGCGGAAATGCTAGGGATGAAAGCAATTCAGGCGGTATGGTATTTCAAAGAGGGATCACAACAGCCGGTTGGCAGGAAAAATAATTTTTTGCAGGCAGAATCGCCTCTAGAAATTATTGACTATCTTTTAGAAAAATAATTTCAGTTGATTAAAGTGGCAGAACGAACACGCCGAGGTTAAGTGCGATTTGACCTTATCCTTTAATCGTGATAAAATAGTCTCAGCAGAGCTGAGCCATGCAAGTTGCTATCGCAACTTGGGATGCACAGAAAGTGCGTGCAATCAGTAGATCGCAGACAAATAGCTGCTTGCAGATGATTTTGTCTGTAATCTGCTGATTATATGAGTGTCAACGAACACCGAAAAAACCGTAGGTTTTGAGGTGGGCACTCATGCATAATCAAATACCCCGCAGCAGAGCTGAGCCATGCAAGTTGCTATCGCAACTTGGGATGCACAGAAAGCGTGGCACTCATGCACAAAAGCATGTGCAGAAAAGAGGATTTTATGGATAAGGAAAAGATCGAACGAGCGGTTTCTTTATTTTTGGAAGGAATCGGTGAGGATAGAGACAGGGAGGGACTTAGAGACACACCGGCGCGGATCGCGCATATGTGTGAGGAATTATTTAGCGGCTATGCGAGCGATGCGAAGGAACATCTTGAGCGGACATTTTCATCCGAGCAGACGGGACTTGTCGTAGAAAAGGATATTACGTTTTATTCTGTGTGTGAGCATCATTTACTTCCTTTTTATGGAAAAGTTCATATCGGATACATACCGGACGGCAGGGTGGTTGGCCTGAGCAAACTTGCGAGGACGGTGGAGGTATATGCCAGACGCGCCCAGATTCAGGAGCAGCTGACCTGTCAGATCGCGGATGCGGTTATGGATCTGTTAAGCCCCAGAGGAGTCATTGTCATGATCGAGGCGGAGCATATGTGCATGACGATGCGGGGTGTAAAAAAGCCCGGGACACAGACGGTTACGATCTGTACGAGAGGGTGTGCGGAAAATGAGCCGGAACTTCGGCAGGAATTTTTAAGCTTTGTCCGGTGATCGTGAAGCTTGCTCATCATAGAGGGAAAGGTACAGGTGCATCATTGTGAAAATCGGCGGCCGGGAGTTTGAGATAGGAAAAAAAGTTTATATCATGGGAATTTTAAATATAACGCCGGATTCTTTTTCGGACGGTGGAAAGTTTAACCGTCAGGAAGAGGCTATGCGCCAGACAGAGAAGATGATCCGGGAGGGTGCCGATCTGATCGATGTAGGCGGGGAATCGACCCGTCCGGGACATACACCGGTTTCCGAAGATGAGGAGATAAAACGGATCATTCCGGTCATTCAGGAAATCAAAGAAAGATTTGATATTCCGGTATCGGTAGATACGTGCAAGAGCAGGGTGGCGAAGGAGGCGTTAGATGCCGGGGCAGATCTGTTAAATGATATCTGGGGATTTTTGCAGGATGAGGAAATGGCACATCTTGCCGCTTCTTATGATGTGCCGGCATGTCTGATGCACAACCGGGAGCGTGCGGATTATAAAAATTTTATAAAAGATGTGGCAGAGGATTTGAAGAAATGTTTGGCAGCAGCGGAAAAATATGGCGTAAAAAAGGATAAGATCATACTGGATCCGGGGATTGGTTTTGGAAAAACATACGAGCAGAATTTGATCCTGATGAATCATCTTGAGGAGATTACAGGGCTTGGGTATCCGGTTCTTTTGGGAGCATCGCGAAAAAGCATGATCGGGCTTACGCTTAATCTTCCTGTGACAGAGCGTGAGGAGGGAACGATCGCTGCGTCAGTGATCGGGGCGGTGAAGGGATGTTCTTTCGTGCGTGTACATAATGTGAAGGTAAATGCCCGCGCGCTGAAAATGACGGAAGCAATTCTACATTCGTAGTTTAACGATGCTAGTATATGAAAGACTTAATTTTCGTTGTACTAGAAAGAGGAAAGGACAGAGATGGATAAAATAGAAATCAGGGATTTGGAGTGTTACTGCCATCATGGGGTATTGAAAGAGGAAAATGTACTTGGGCAGAAATTTCTTGTATCAGCCAGTCTGTATATGGACACAAGGAAGGCGGGAAAGAGTGACGACATTTCTACTTCTGTAGACTATGCGGAGGTGGCGCATTTTATAAATGATACAATGAGAAAGACAAAATACCGGCTGATCGAGGCGGCGGCAGAGAAACTTGCCAGAGAAATCCTTTTGCGGTTTTCGGTTTTGGAGGCAGTGGAGATCTGGATCAAGAAGCCTTGGGCGCCAATCCTGCTTCCGTTAGATACGGTGTCTGTTACGATCCGGCGGGAGTGGTTTCGTGTATATGCGGGCGTCGGCTCCAATATGGGAGACCGCCGCAAATACATCGAGGATGCATTTGCCGGAATCAGCGGCGATCCCTGTTGTAAAAATGCGTATATGTCAGAGTTTATTGAGACAGAGCCTTATGGTTATACGGAGCAGGACATGTTCTTAAACGGTGTCATTTGCTTTGACACGTTATACAGTCCAGAGGAGCTTTTGGAGTTTTTTCATGTCCTTGAAAAAGAGGGAAACCGTGAGAGAACGATCCATTGGGGGCCAAGAACGATCGATCTGGATATTTTATTTTATGGAGATGAGGTCATCCAGACGGAGGAGCTTATCATTCCGCATAAGGGGATTCCGGAGCGGCAGTTTGTTTTGGAGCCGCTGCAGCAGATTGCACCGTTTTTGATCCATCCGGTATCCGGGAAAACGGTATCGCAGATGCTTGAGGAGTTGACAGAGAAAATTTGAACATATGCCATAGGAGGATAAATATGCTGGATTTAATAGAGGCAAGAAAAAATATTGATGAGATCGACCAACAGATCGTGGAGCTTTTCGAGAAAAGAATGGCGGAATCAAACGAGGTAGCAAAGTATAAATTAAAGACGGGAAAAGCGGTTTATGACAAGGAGCGGGAGGATACAAAATTAGAGAATCTAGGTCTCTTTGCCAGTAGTGAATTTAATAAAAAAGCGATTACGGAGTTGTTCAGCCAGATCATGTCGATCAGCCGCAAATACCAGTATGGCGTCCTTCCGGTCGACAAGCAGCTGACGGATTTTGAGCGGGTTGAGCGGCTGCCGGTCGAGGCAGGGATGAAGGTATGTTATTATGGCGCGCCGGGGACGCATACCCAGCAGGCGATGGAGGATTTTTTTGGCGGAGACATAACCGGGATCAGTTGTCCGACGTTTCAGAGCGTCATGGAGGCAGTTGAATGCGGGGATGCAAAATACGGGGTGCTTCCGATCGAAAATTCTTCGACGGGAGGCATCACTGCCAATTATGATCTTTTATTAAATTATTCAAATTGTATCGTGGGGCAGTATGTCAATAAGATCAATCAGTGTTTTCTGGCGCTGCCCGGTGCTAAGATCGAGGACATAAAAACAGTATATTCGCATCCACAAGGGCTTTTGCAGTGCAGTGGATTTTTGCATGAACATCCCGGGATGCAGTCCGTAGAATTTTCCAGTACAGCGGACAGTGCTAAAAAAGTAGCAGCTGATGGCGACCGGTCACAGGCGGCGATCGCAGCCAGACGGGCGGCAAAGGAATATGGTCTGCAGGTTCTTAAGGAAGATATCCAGCAGGAGGAAAATAATTCGACGAGATTTATCGTCATTGGAAGGAAGCCGGTTTATCTTGGCGACAGCAATAAGATCGCGCTTTGTATCGAACTGCCGCACGAATGCGGATCGCTTTACCGGATCATGTCCCATTTTCTTTTTAATGGGCTGAATATGACCCAGATCGAGTCGAGGCCGATCAAGGGGCGGAATTGGGAATACCGGTTTTTTATCGATATCGAAGGAAATCTGGATGAGCCGGCGGTTCAAAATGCACTCCGCGGTATCAGAGAGGAAGCAAAAAGTATGCGGATCCTCGGTAATTTTAAAGCATAGGCATGGCCGCATTTCACATTTTTTTCAAAATTTAAACACAGCTTCTTCAACAAACTTACAACGATTTCCCACAAAATCGGATTATAGTGGAACTATCAAAAACAAACAAAATGGGAGGTCGGTCAAATGAAGAAGTTGATAAAAATCATCGCAGGAGCAGTTGTATTTGGAGTATTGAGTGGTGCTGTGTTTCAGGGAGTGAATCGGTTCTGTGACCAGAGCGGCAGTGTCCAGAGTGGTAGTGGCAAGACCGTGACAGCAGATGTAGAGGAGACAGCAGTAGAACGCTCAGTGGAAGCGACAGGTATCACTCAGACATCATCGAATACAGGAAATGAAATTGCAGGCGTTTCCGATGTGGCAGAGAAAGTTTTACCGTCAATCGTGGCGATTGATGTGAAAGTGGTATCAAGACAGCAGGATTTTTTCGGAAGGGTTTACGAGAGTGAAGGCGAAGGAAGCGGCTCGGGAATTATCATAAAAGAGGACTCGGATAACGTTTATATCGTAACGAACAACCACGTCGTGGCAGACAGTGTAAAAGTAACGATCACATTTTCGGACGAGACGACAGCGGAAGCGGTAGTTACCGGAACGGATGAGGTATCGGATCTCGCAGTCGTCAAGGTGGCAAAATCCGATCTAAAGGATGAGACGATGTCGCAGATCAAAACTGCTGTACTCGCTGACAGCGACAAGATCAAGGTTGGAGAGCAGGCGATCGCAGTCGGGAATGCCCTCGGTTATGGGACGAGCGTAACAGTAGGTTATGTGAGCGCCAAAGAGCGGGAAATCGGAATCAGCACAGAAGATGAGGATTCCCTGTCGGGAAGACGGGGACAGACATCTGAAACTTCATCTGGCGAGACGATGAAACTGATCCAGACGGATGCGGCAATCAACCCGGGAAACAGCGGCGGTGCGCTTGTCAATGCAAATGGTGAGGTGATCGGGATCAATTCCTCAAAATTTGCTTCCGAAGAGGTGGAGGGAATGGGCTTTGCCATCCCGATCTCAGATGCGCTGCCTGTGATCGAGAAACTGATGAATATTACGTTTTAAATAAATATAAAAATGCAGTGAGGAAGAAGAGGAGACGATGTTTGACAACAATTTGATCGACCATACTGATATTTCCGGTGAGGCACCGGGGACAGAACCGGCGAGACAATACTATTTTATGAAAAAATGCAAAGAATGGTTTCAGAAGGAGACAAAACGTCTCGGCAGGACAATGACAGCTTCCCTGCAGACGATGGGCTGCCAGATGAATGCCAGAGATTCGGAGAAATTGGAGGCGGTCTTATCCTATATCGGTTATGTGACGGTGGAGGATACAGTGGCGGACTTCGTTCTTTATAATACGTGTACTGTGCGGGAAAATGCGAATCTCAAAGTATATGGAAGACTCGGATATATGAAGAACCAGAAAAAGAAAAATCCACAGATGAAGATCGCCATATGCGGCTGCATGATGCAGGAGGCTGCTGTGGTAGAAAAGATAAAGAAGAGCTATTCGTTTGTAGATCTGATCTTTGGGACGCATAATGTATATAAACTGGCGGAACTTCTTTATACCCAGATCTGCTCCGGGCGGACAGTCATTGATATCTGGCCGGAGGCAAAAGAAATCGTGGAGGAACTGCCAAGTGTCCGCAAATATCCGTTTAAAGCAGGGGTAAATATCATGTATGGCTGCAATAATTTTTGCAGCTATTGCATCGTTCCGTATGTGCGCGGACGGGAGAGAAGCCGTGAGCCGGAGGAAATCCTCCGGGAGATTCGGGCGCTTGCAAAAGATGGCGTCATCGAGATCATGCTGCTTGGCCAGAATGTAAATTCTTATGGGAAAACACTGGAAAGTCCCATGAGTTTTGCAGCGCTTCTAAAAGAGGTTGAAAAGGTGGAAGGAATCCGGCGCATCCGGTTTATGACATCTCATCCAAAGGATTTGTCGGATGAACTGATCCGGGTCATGGCAGAGAGTAAAAAAATATGCAGGCATCTGCACCTTCCCCTCCAGTCGGGGAGTTCCCGGGTTCTTAAGGAAATGAACCGCAGATATACAAAGGAGGATTATCTGGCGTTAGTGGAACGAATCCGAAAGGCGGTACCGGATATTTCCCTCACGACAGATTTGATCGTTGGATTTCCGGGCGAGACGGAAGAGGATTTTCAGGAGACACTGGATGTAGTAAAGAAAGTCCGGTATGACAGTGTATATTCCTTTATTTACTCTAAACGGACGGGGACGCCGGCGGCAGCGATGGATGAGCAGGTGCCGGAAGATGTTGTCAAAGAGCGTTTTGGGCGGCTGCTTGAGACGATCCAGTCGATATCTGCCGAGATTACCGAAAGTAAAGTCGGGCAGACGGAAGAGGTTTTAATGGAAGAAATAAATGATCACGACGCTTCCCTGATCACCGGGAGGCTTTCTTCTAATGCAGTTGTCCACTGCAAAGGGGGCGCGGATCAGATTGGAAATATTTGCAAGGTGAACTTGACGGAGAGCAAGGGGTTTTATTTTATGGGTGAAATAAAGTCCGACTGAATCCAGCCGGGCTTTATTAAAATATCAAACTTTCAAGTTTTTTTTCATTGCTTTTCCGGTTCCGGATATTCTTCCCCGAAGGTTTCGACCGTAACCTTTTCCATGACAACCGGTGTGACCGGCAGATCGCTAAAATCCGTTTCTACACAAGCTAACTTGTCCACGACATCCATTCCCTCTGTCACCTTACCAAAAGCGGCATAAGAACCGTCCAGATGCGGGGCATTTTTATGCATGATAAAGAATTGGGAACCGGCGGAGTCCGGCATCTGGGAACGTGCCATCGAGAGAACGCCGGCTGTGTGTTTTAAGTTGTTCTCAAAGCCATTCATGGCAAATTCGCCACGGATATTGTAGCCCGGGCCGCCCATGCCATTTCCGTCCGGGCAGCCTCCCTGAATCATAAATCCCTTAATGATCCGGTGGAAGGTAAGTCCGTCATAAAAGCCATTTTGCACAAGAGAAATAAAGTTGTTTACGGTATTTGGCGCAATGTCAGGATAAAGCTCTGCCTGAATGGTACTGCCATCTGCCATTTGAAATGTTACGATTGGATTTTTTTTAGCCATAGTATTGATTTCCTTTCTTAAATATGCTTCAATGTTAGTATACCGAATGTAGGTTGTTTTTTCAATATGAAAGCGTAAATACAGGAAAATTTTCCTTTCCCTGCATGGAGTTTTACTAGTGATTTAGAAAACTGCAAGTATTGAAAGTTGATTTCTCTGACAAAAAAATTTATAAAAGAATTAGAAAATTTGCATAAGGAATGGGGGAACAAAATGATATTTCCAGAATTTTTGAAAAGAGGAGATGCGATCGGGATCACAGCACCCTCCGATGGAAACCGCAAACCGATGGATTTTATGCGTCTTGATCTGGCGAAGGAAGCGATGGCGGGATTGGGATATACCATCCGGGAGACAGAAAATGTAAGGCAGAGCGATGGCAGGGGGAGAAGCAGTTCAAAGGAAGAGCGCGCGTCACAGTTTATGGAGCTTCTTAGGGAGCCGGATGTAAAATATATTTATTCGGCGAAAGGCGGGGATTTTTTGATGGAGATTCTGCCGCTTTTAGATTTTCAGGAAATCCGCAGCGCCGCAAAATGGTTTCAGGGATTTTCGGATAATACGGGACTTACGTATTCGATCGCAGTAAACTGTGAAGTGGCAACGGTGTATGGAAACCATTTTAATGATTTTGCCATGCAGCCTTGGCATCCGGCTGTAAAAAATAATTATGAGATCATAACCGGAAACCTTGTCACGCAGAGGACATTTGATTTTTATGAAAATGAGTATTACGACAGGGAGAAGCCGGAGGAGGGTTACCGGAAGGATAAAAAGAGTGTGCAGTATGCAACGGTTGACGGAGAGGTGCAAGACCACGTCTGCATGGAGGGAAGGCTTCTCGGGGGATGCCTCGATGTCCTTCTCAATCTGGTGGGAACCTCATTTGACCAGACGCGCCGGTTTGTGGAGAAATACAGGGAAGATGGGATTTTATGGTATCTTGAGAGCTTTTCATTAGACAGTGATTCACTGACCAGAGGTCTTTGGCAGTTAAAAAATGCGGGATGGTTTGAACATGCAAAAGGCTTTGTGTTTGGCAGGCCTGCGATGTTTCAGAGTTTTACCGACCACAATTATCAGGAGGCGGTGGAGGTTATTTTGTCCGAGCTTCATGTGCCGATCGTGTTTGAGGCGGATATCGGCCATAAGGCGCCGCAGTTTACCGTGATAAACGGAGCGTATGGGACATGGAGGACAAAACAGGGGATTTCAGAACTGGAGATGTGCATAAAAGAATGATCATGAGGCCGTGCCAGTTCAACGATAAAAATTTCAACTCCGCGTCGTTCAGCTGATCAGACGAAATGCGACAGAAAAAGATAAAGACTCTTTGCAAATTATGTGAAAGGGTCTTTTATTTTGTCCAAATTCAAAAAGATTTGTCAGATAAAGAAGAAAAATTATTTGATTTTGCTACCTTGTTTTGACAAAATTCTATTCATAAATGTTGTATTATTTGTATATGCAAAAGCAATGAAGATATGGGAGCAGACGGTATGAAACTATATCTGGATATTTTTTTCATCGTTAATTTTGTGATGAATCTGCTTGTTTTCGAGATCATGAACCTGTTTTTGAAGAAAAAACCTGTCAGCAGAAGAGGAATCTGTGCAGCAGCAGCGGGAGCGCTGGGGTCTGTGTTGGTCGTCGTGACCGGCATAAAGAGCATGACTGCAGTTTATATCCTTATGTATCTGTTTGTGAGTTGTCTAATCATCCGGATCGCTTACGGTAAGACCACTGTGTACGGTATGGGAAAATACATAGCAGGATACTATATTACCGGCGTGTTCACAGCGGGAGCCATTCTGTTTTTGAAACAGGCGGCGGGTCTGCAGCATATTTCCATTCTTTTCCTTTTGTCCTCCGCATTGTTGATTTTATTTTTTGCACAAAAAATACTTTTATCAGGAGACTCCGGAAAGAACAGCAGGCAGGAGATATTTCCTGTCAGGATCCGGTACAAAGGGAAAAGCGTGAAAGCGACCGGATTTTTGGATACGGGAAATAACCTGTATGAGCCGGTAAGTCATGAGTGTGTTACAGTTGTAGAATATAAGCTGTTTCAGAAAATGCTGACCAAAGAGGAGAGAGCTGATTTTGGGATAGCAATGCACGGAGGCATCATGCATGATGGAAGACCAGAATTGTTTGGCGGGCTGCTTTTGCGTTATATACCGTTCCACTCGCTCGGAAGAGAGTGCGATTACCTTCTGGGAGTTCGGGCGGATGATCTGGAAATTCAGACAGATCGTGGCGAGACGCTTCATACAGGAAAGGTCTGGTTGGGGATTTACGACCGCTTCCTGTCGGCGGATGGTGGGTATGAGGTTCTGCTAAACAGCGGACTGTTCAGGAAATAATTCTTTAAGGGGGATCTATATGTTATTACGTTTATCAATGCCAAACCGTTTTCAGTTCCGAATGCTTCCGGACTGGAAAAATGTGTTTTTCCATCAGGGAGGCGACATCCATTATATCGGAGGAGCAGAAATCCTTCCGGCGCCGCTGGAGCCGGGCGAAGAGGCGGCATGTATCGAAGAATTGGGTGCCGAAAACTCAGACAGGGCAAAAAATATGCTTGTCGAGCATAATCTCAGACTGGTTGTCTACATAGCGAAAAAATTTGATAATACCGGAGTCGGTGTGGAGGATCTCATCTCGATTGGGACAATCGGGCTGATCAAGGCGATCAATACGTTTAAGGCGGACAAAAATATCAAGCTCGCCACCTATGCTTCCCGGTGTATTGAGAATGAAATCCTTATGTATCTTCGCCGGAACAGCAAAGTGAAGATGGAGGTTTCCATCGATGAGCCACTAAATGTGGATTGGGATGGCAATGAACTGCTTCTTTCTGATATTCTCGGCACGAGTGAGGACATTATCTACAAAGATATTGAACGCGAGGTAGATATTAAACTCCTCAAGAAAGCGTTGGAGACGCTGAGTGAACGGGAACGGATGATTATACATATGAGGTTTGGCCTTGATGACTATGAAGGGGGTGAAAAGACGCAGAAAGAAGTGGCCGATCTTCTTGGAATTTCCCAAAGCTATATATCCAGACTGGAAAAGAAGATCATGAAACGACTGAAAAAAGAGATTTTGAGGTTGGAAGGGGTATAACCCCCCGAAGGAACACACGAAAAGGGATAGTGGAAAGAGTGTGCAGCAAATGCGAATCAGCCTGTCACGGGTGATCCGGTTTGAGGCACACTTTTTTTGTACCCTAATATTCAGTTGACGAAGGTAAGGGTCGTACCATATAATAAGAACTATCAAAAGGAATCCGGTGAACATGAGGAGAAAAGAATGTTTTTGTTAAATTTGAAACGTTTTGTAAAATCACCAGTGTTTCTGATAGGGACGTTGGTATATATTGTTATACTTTATCTGATGCAGCCTGTGCATGTAGCAACGGGGATTGAAGATATTTCTAATTCCACACTTACAACACAAAGTTTTTCATTTTTCTATTTTATGATGATTTCATATGAGTTTTTTTATCAGATTGTAAAACAGAATTTGGAAGAGATCGTATGTGTTTCCAAAATGGGGATTATGAAAGAAAAAATGTATGGAATCCTTATTTTTCTTGGGATAGATATGATTTTGTACATCGTATATCTTACGGTTTCTATGATCGGTACGACGAGCATCTTGCATTATTTTCATATGGACTGGTTTTGGATGCTTGTAAAAGCCTATTTTATGTATCATTTCTTAACGTATCTGTTTGCAATTCTTATTGGAATGCTCATCAGTATGATTCGTTCGAGGATAAAAGGCATTTTTGCATTGGTTGTTGTGTTTTCCTTTTTTTCCAAAATCATATATCCGATCATTATGCAATGTGCAGCAAGTAGTGAAAAGGGTACACATATTCTTGATATATTGGGTATCATGAACCGAAATTATTATGTTTTTTGTGATCTGATCTATAATTATACAACAGAAGCTGTTAACTTGCAGCGTATTATGTTTTGGGTTCTATTGGCTATTTCACTTTTTTTGCTTGTGGTAAATAAAAAAAGAAAAAAGATCGTTACCGGAATTATGTTTGTGGTGACATTTGTTGATTTTTTGTTTTATATGCAGCCCTCTGGTGAAAGATACGTGTACGGAAATTGGGGAGCTTATATGGATGAACAACAATATTACAGCTTGCTATATTGGAAAAATGAGGGAAAAGCGGACGAACACAAAAGAATAGGAAGAACATATCAGACACCAAATTTTAAGATTACAAAATACAAGGCGGCACTGTATCCGAAGCGGGTATTACATGCGTCAGTTGATGTAATGGTGGATCAGTACGGATTAGATCAATATTGTTTTACATTATATCATGGATATAAATTACAAAAAGTTATGGATCAAAATGGGGAAGAGCTTGTTTTTGAGCAAGATATCGACCATGTGCTTGTAAAAACGAATAAAGCGCACCATGTGGAGGCGATACATTTTGAGTATGAGGGATATTCCAGAAAATATGTAGCGACCAGTCAGGCGTTATTTTTGGCAGGAAATTTCCCATATTTACCAAATGCTGGGTGGAATGAATATATGATTGAACCAATCGGGGATCACTGGCAGGTAGGATATAATTTAAAGGGAGCGATGTATCCAATTTATTACGACATTCAAATTGATGCGGGACAGAAGGTGTATTCTAATTTAAAGGAAATAGAAGCGAATCATTATACAGGGGTGTCGGAGGGTGCGACCTTTGCAGCATCGCCTTTTATTGAACGAATGCAGTTAAAAAACTGCGTTGTATACTATCCGGTTTTAGCTGCAAACTATCGAGGTGAAAATCTGGAAAAGACTGGAAAAAAATATGAGGATGCAGTTGATGCTTTGAAAAGAAAAGAGCAGGAAAAAGGAAATTTGTTGGTGATTTTCGATTTGTCCAGTGTCATGGATGCTGATATTTCATGGTATATTGCGAAAGATCATATGATTGCTTCGGCAGACCAGTTACAGGAATTATATGATTATTATATGGAAGCCGGCTGTACGATCGACCATACAAAATGGGATAAAGAAGAAGCTGATTTGGAGGGAAATTGAGATGATAGAAATCAAAAAGGTATCTAAGAGATTTGGAAAAAAAGAGGTGTTGAGGGATATCAGTTGTGTAATCGAAAAAGGAGTGTATGGACTTCTTGGGCCAAATGGGGCAGGAAAAACGACTTTGATGCGTTGCATGACAGATTTATATCCGCTTTCAAGTGGAGATATCCTGATTGATGGAGTGAGTATAAAAAAGAAAGACAAAAGTGATATTGGCTATTTGCCACAATCATTTGCTTTGTTTAAAGAGTTGAGCGTGTATGATTCTATGAATTATTTTTGTAATCTAAAAGGAATTGGTAAAAAGAATCGCAAAGAGGAAATCATGCGATGTATTCATGCAGTGAATATGGAAAAATATCTGAAAAGAACCGGAGGAAAGTTATCCGGCGGGATGATGCGGCGTATCGGCGTGGCACAGGCGCTTTTAAGCAAACCGGAGTTGGTTCTTTTTGACGAACCAACAGCGGGACTTGATCCAGAAGAAAGGATCCGTTTCAAAAATATCATTTCTTCCTTGGGGGAACAGGAAACAGTCATTATTTCTACTCATATTGTAGAAGATGTTGATGCTTGTTGTGAGAAGGTGATCATTATGGATCGTGGAGAAATATTATCGATAAAAACATGCCGGGAATTAGTAGAAGATGTGCAGGGGAAAGTGATCGCCTGCCGAAAAGGGGAGGAAGAGAAGTTGACTTCTGATTATTTTATTGAAAAACAGTATGAGAAAGATGGCGATATTTATTATCGTGTTATTGTAAACGATAGAAACGAGGCAGATATGTTTGAAGCACTGGAACCAACGATTGAAGACGGATACATGGCAATTATTAAAAAGTTATAGGAGAAAAAACATTGGAAATTTTATTTGAAAGAATTTTTTTACAGGTCAAGGGCATGAGAACTATGTTTTTAGTTCCGCTGATCGGATATTTTATACTGATTCCGGTTGGAGTTTGGGCAATGGTCAGCGGCGGCGAGTATGTGTTGATGGATGCTTTGGCAGACATGTGTTATTTGCTCGTCCCATTTTTGTCAACATGGTGGATTTATATGATCGCCAAAGAATATGTAGAGGGAGAGGGAAGGGAAGTATTACTGCTTGGAAAAGGAACATTTTTTACTAGTATTTTTTTCTGGGGTGTCAATGTGTTATGTTTCTCCTTCCTGTTTTTTGTTGATGTTGGTTATCAGTTTACCCCCAATATTCTTTACTTAGTCCAGCAGTTGATCATCATTTCGTTTTTTATGGGAGGGCTGGCATACTTTTTAAATTATTTTACAAAAAGCATCACAGCATCTATGTTTGTTATTATATTGTATACAGGAGTTTCTAACTACCGTTTTTCCAATCCGAAATTTGTCGACATACTCGGAAAGATCCAGTTGACGAATCTAAGGGATGTACCTTATAATATGAATTATGGGTTGTACGAGTGGTTTATTGCTTTGGGGGCGGTCTTTTGGGTCGCTGGCATCATACGGTCAAAAAGAATCCGGTGAACATGAGGTGAAAAGAATGACTTATTTTTTGATAACCGTTGCATCGTTTGTACTTGCAGTAATTGCCCATGATAAAAAATGGGGATTTCTGAAATATATATTTTGCGTGATCGGGTTTGCAGCGATGGTGCTGTGGGCCATAAGTTTGTGGGTGGGGAATTTTGCACTCTTTTCATTTAGATGAGTAGGGAGACACTAAAACAATTATCCAGAAAGGGGGAACTTCTGTATGAAACGATATGTTATATCTGCATAGCACTGGCTATTGCAATCAATCTAAATTGTTATAGCCAATGCGATTCCTGATAAAAACGAATTTAGGAGGCAGAAATGGGCTATATCAGAGCGGAAGAAATTCTGCCCATTGAAGTAATACAGTTGATACAACAGTATGTAGATGGAGAGAGTATTTATATCCCACGCAGGACGGCGCACAGGCGGGCGTGGGGAACAGGCACACAGATCCGGCAGGAACTTTTCGAGCGTGACAAACAAATCTATGAAGAGCATCTTGCCGGGGGAAGGGTTTCAGAATTGGCCAGTAAATACTATCTGTCGGAAAAAAGCATACAGCGTATTTTGAGAAAAATGGGTAGATAAATGAAATAGAAAAAGAAATAATAAAATGAGCTGATGACATGGTTGTCGGCTCATTATTTTTTATAAAAATACGTGAGGTGGAATGTTGTATAAAAATATATTACATTAAATAACAGAGGAAATGATAACCAGAAGAATCATTAGAAAAGGAGAGTGGATACGATGAAATCAACCGAAGAATATATGCAGGGGCTAAAGCAATGGCTCCGGGATACATCGGATTCCCCGCTGGAGGAGATGGCTGATTTTTTTGCAAGGCGGTTAGAGGATTATGAGGAACATATGGCAATTTGGAAAAAGTCATATCAAATTTTTGCTGAATCATTGCCATCCGAATGTCATGAGATTTTGGACTTAGGGTGTGGAACCGGTCTGGAACTGGATAAAATCTGGGAAAAGAACCCATATGTAGCAGTCACAGGTGTTGATTTATGCCAGAGCATGCTGGATCAATTAGTGGAAAAGCATTCTGACAAGCACCTTACTGTAGTGTGCCATGATTATTTCAAATATGATCTTGGCTCTGCTAAGTGGGATGCTGTTATTTCTTTTCAGAGCCTGCACCATTTTCTGCCGGAGCAAAAAAAGGATCTGTACCAGAAAATCTATAATGGTCTGAGAGCTGGAGGCAGTTTTATTTTGGGAGATTACATTGCCTGTTGTGATGAGGAAGAGGAACTTTTGCGCAGTGCATGTATGAAAAAACGGAGGCAATCTGCGATATCAGAAGATTGTTTCGTTCATTTTGATATTCCGCTGACTTTGGATCATGAGTTGGAGGTGATGAAGAATGTCGGGTTTCAGATCGAAAAAGTGTGGGATGATCCGGATGAGGTGACGATCATTACAGCGAAAAAATAATTTACAAATCATGACCACCGGCTTAGCCGGTGGTTTGTTCTGCGGCTATAAGCCGCTGTT